>JAPPLB010000177.1 GCA_028819575.1 Bryobacterales bacterium
CTTGCGCCTAGTCCTGACGGCCCTCTCACGCACTTCGCCTCGCCGCATGGTGAGACATGCAGGCTAGCCTGGGCCACGGTCGGTTTGCTCCGTTTCGTCGGGGAAGTAGGCGCGGATCACCTTGTTCGTACGAGTCTCCCGCACCGCGCGCAGCCACTGCCGGCAACCCAGCCGATGGTACCACCACTCCGTCTGTGAGCCCATCTCGTTGCGGCGAACGAAGTTGTACTGGTACCACTCGTCTTCATCCGCCCCCGGCTGCGGACGTTTCGAGTACTCGCCTCCGAAGCGGAACTCGTAAACACTTCGTTCGCCGCATTGCGGGCAAGGAATCCGGAACGACATGCTTCGTTGAACCTCGATCTCTACCTCAGGAACCCCAAACCCGCCTCGTCCCGGCCAAAGGCACCTGGCAGATGGCCGATGCCTCGGGCGTGAGCGCCGCCATGTCTTCGGGTTCCAGGTGATGCACGTCCGATTTGCCGCACGCCCGCGCCAACATCTGGATTTCCAGCGTCATGGCGCGCAGCAGGTTGGTGACGCGTTCGGCCCCCTCGTCGATCGGCAGCCGCTTCATCAGTTCGGGGTCCTGCGTCGTCACGCCCACCGGACAACGTCCGGTATGGCAGTGATGACAGAAATGCGGCTCGGTTCCCAGCTTGTGATAATCCTCGACGTAGAGAGGCCGGTTGCAGTTCAACGCGATCAGCGCCGCGGTTCCGATGTAGATCGCGTCCGCTCCCAGGGCCATCGCCTTGGCGGCGTCCACGCCGTCGCGGATGCCGCCCGCGATGATCAACTGCACCTCGCCGTAGAGCCCCATGTCCTCAAGAGCCGCGCGGGCCTCACAGACGGCGGCGAGCGTCGGGACGCCGGTATGCTCCTGCAAAATCGCGGGAGAAGCGCCGGTCCCGCCTTCCATGCCGTCCACGACCACCACGTCCGCCCCGGCCTTGGCCGCCAACTTCACGTCATCGTAGACCCGACTGGCTCCCAGCTTCACGAAGATCGGCACCCGCCAGTCGGTGGCTTCGCGCAATTCCTCGATCTTGATGATCATGTCGTCGGGGCCAAGCATGTCCGGGTGCCGCGCCGGGCTCCGTTGATCGACCCCCGCCGGCAATTCCCTTTGTCTCGCGATCTCCCCGGAGACCTTAGAATCGAGCAGCAAGCCGCCCGTACCGGGTTTCGCTCCCTGGCCGATCGTCAACTCGATCCCGTCGGAGAGCCGCATGTGGTGCACGTCGATGCCGTAGCGCGAAGGAAGCACCTCGTAGACCAAGGTACGGCTGTTTGCGCGTTCCGCCGCCAACATCCCGCCGTCGCCGGTGGTATTCGACGATCCTATCTCGGAAGCCCCTTTCGCCAGCGCCACCTTTGCGTTGTACGACAGCGCCCCCCAGCTCATCCCGGTGATCATGATCGGGATGTCCAGCTCGATCGGCTGCTCGGCGAAACGCGCGCCCAACACGGTCTTCGTCTCGCACTTCTCGCGATACCCTTCCAGGGGTATGCGCGTCAGGGAGCAAGGCAGGAATGTCAGATCGTCGAATGTCGCCCAGCGGCGCTCGCGCAGCGTCCCGTAACCGCGGATGCGATAGATCCCGCTCTCGGCCTTGGTCTGGATGTCTTCGATGACGCGCGAAGAAAATATGCCGCTCTTCTGCAGGACCCGAGAAGAAGATTCGGTCATGGCTGTCTAGAGAGCCTCCTCCCAGGTCCGCCACTCGGCTTTGTCGAAGTTCCAAAGCTTGCGTCCCGCGACCACCTTACGGAAGCCGCCGCCGTCAGGCAGGTTGGCCCGCAACGACGAGGGGACGTAGCGCGCCAGGGCGGCGTCGAGAAACTCCTTGTCCTCGTCCGTGCTCTCGACCACGACGGCATCGTTGCCCAAATCCGCGATCCTGCCCCCCACGAAGCACACCGTCTCGTACATTGAATCGCCCAGCGCCTCCGCCGCGTCGCCGCAAACGATGAGCTTGCCTCCCTGGCCCATGAACCCGCTCATGTAGCCGCAACTGCCGGTGACGAGGATGACCCCGTTCTTCATCGAGACGCCGGTGCGCGCGCCCGAATCCCCCAGCACGACGACCGTCCCGCCCCGAATGGCGGCGCCGGCGCTGTTCCCCGCACTGCCTTCGACAACGACTTCGCCGCTGAGCATCGACTCCGCCAGTCCCCAACCGGCGCTGCCTCGCACGCGGACCGCCGCGCCGTCCATCAACCCCGCGCAGTAATAGCCCACGCTGCCCTCGAAGACGACCTCGCCTCGTTCCAGCAGCGCCACTGCCAGATTGTGCCGCGCTCCGGGCGACCGCACGGTAACCGCTTCACCCGCCGCCACGAGCCGCCGGATCTCCGCGTTGATGTCACGCGTCGTCCGCCCCTCGCAACTCAGTTCCGCCATACCCTGAATTCCCGTGCTCCCGCCTCGCGAACCTCCAACGAGTCGTCGAAAGCCGCCCGGAAAGCGACCTCCTCGGTTCCGGCGACGGCGAACTGTTCGGTTTCGGCAACAAGCAGCGGCTTGTGAGCAAAGGGATCTTTCACGTAACCCATCGCATCCTTCGTACCGACCAGGCAACTGAACGAGCCGTCCAGGTCGACCAGCGCCGCCGCCAGAGCTTCCTCCAGCGAATTCCGGCGGCGCATTTCGTCGGCCAGGTAGACAGCGATGATTTCCGAGTCGTTCTCCGTGTAGAAGCGAGTCCCCTTCTGCTCGTAGCGCCGGCGCAGCCTGTGGTAGTTCGTGATGTGGCCGTTGTGCACGATCGCCAGATCCGGACAGCCATGCGCCCAAAAAGGTTGGGAGTGGCTGAGATCGACTTTCGACTCCGTCGACATGCGCGTGTGGCCGATGCCGTGCGAGCCTCGCACGGCGGAGATCCGGAACGTCTCTTCCAGACGGTCCGGCGAGCCCACCTGCTTGACGATTTCGAGGCGCCGACCCATGCTGACGACCTCCACGTCCGGCCCGACGGATTCGATCGTTGCGCCCAGAGCGTCCGGGTCGGCCGGCTCCTCGAGCGTCAGGCGCAGATAGCTGCCGGTGGTCGAAACGCTTCGAGCCCGCGACAGAACGGAGACCTTGCCGACGATTTCCTCGGCGCGCTCCCGCGATCGCCCGTTCCCGCCCAACTTGACCTGGAGAACGAGATCGCCGTCCGACCGCACCTGGTAGAGAGCAACGCCCGCGGAGTCCGGGCCGCGGCAGCCGAGCGCCCGCAGCATGTTCAACACGGTGGCTCCGACCGGGGCTTCCGCGTCCCCTGACTTGTCGAAGTATCCTGCGATGCCGCACATACGATTCGCGGCTCCCGCCAAGTTGGCTCTCGGCCGCGGGCCGGCGAGTAGACGGGCAGCCCAGCCTGCATGTCTCGCCACCCGACGGTCGAAGCACGCGGTATGACCGCCATGACTTCGTTGCGCTTGCTTGCCGTGCTCAACGTACGGTTCAAGTACGCCTGCGCGCGCCAAGCAGCTCGCGCCTTTTTCCTCCGCCCGGCTTGCGCCTAGTCCTGACGGCCCTCTCACCCAC
>JAPPLB010000128.1 GCA_028819575.1 Bryobacterales bacterium
CCTCCGCCCGGCTTGCGCCTAGTCCTGACGGCCCTCTCACGCACTTCGCCTCGCCTCGTGGTGAGAAATGCAGGCTAGATGTCGAGGTTCTTGACATCCAAGGCGTGCTCGCCGATAAAGTTGCGGCGCGATTCCACGCTTTCGCCCATGAGCGTCGTGAAGATCTTATCCGTCTCGACGTTGTCGTCAGCGCGAACTTCCAACAGGCGGCGCGTGTCGGGATTCATGGTAGTGTCCCAAAGTTGGCCGGCGTTCATTTCGCCGAGGCCTTTGTAGCGCTGGATGGCGGCTCCCTTTGTGCCGATACCCTTGATGCGCTCCATGAGCGAGACGCAGTCGCCGACCTCTTCCCTCGCATCCTTGTTCACGACGACGAACGGGGGCTTGTTGAAGGCGGCAATCTGCTTCGAGAGCGAGCGCAGGCGGCGGTATTCGGGTTGGGCGGCGAGCTCCTTGTCGATGGTTCGCTCGCCCTCTGTGCCCTCGCGGAAAGAGACCTTGTAGGCCGAGTGCATCTCGTCGGGCAGAACGCGCACCTCGAGCCCACACTCCTTCAAGCGCCTTGCGAGCTCCCGGACGTTGGCTGTCGTACCGAGATCATCCCTGTCGATCGGCAAATCGGGATCGGACAAGGTCTGGATGACCCGCGGGTTGCGCAGACGGCGGTCGAGCTTGCGAAACATGACCGCATATTCATCGACCTTTTCGAGGAAGCCGCGCAATTGGACGCGCCCCATCGAATGGCCTCGCGTGCCATTACTGCCGTACTCGACGACGACATCTTCCGTGGCGGATCGGATGATCTCCTTCGCGAACTCCGATTCGTCCTTGATGTAGATCTCCGAGCGACCGCGTTTGATTCGATAAAGCGGCGGCTGAGCGATGAAGACATGCCCGCGGTCGATCAACGCCCGCATCTGTCGGAAAAAGAACGTCAGTAGCAGCGTACGGATGTGAGAGCCATCAACGTCGGCGTCCGTCATAAGGATCACCTTGTGGTAGCGGAGCTTCGAGATGTCAAAATCGTCGCTCCCGATCCCCGTGCCAAGAGCGGTGATCATTGCGCGGATCTCGTCATGGCCAAGCATCTTGTCGTAGCGTGCCTTTTCTACGTTGAGGATTTTGCCCTTGAGGGGAAGGATGGCCTGATTACGCCGGTCGCGTCCCTGCTTTGCGGTGCCTCCGGCCGACTCGCCCTCGACGATGAACAGTTCGGCGCACTCAGGATTTCGCTCCTGGCAATCAGCGAGCTTGCCGGGAAGCCCGGCTGAGTCAAGCGCCCCCTTGCGGCGGGTAAGATCGCGGGCTTTGCGGGCGGCTTCCCGGGCACGGGAAGCGTCGATCGCTTTCTGCACGATTTTCTTCGCGACAGATGGGTTCATCTCGAAGTAGGCGCCGAGCTTATTATTCACAAAAGCGACCATGCTGCCCTGGATGTCGCTGTTGAGCTTGCTCTTGGTCTGTCCCTCGAACTGCGGTTGCGGCAGCTTCACGCTGACTACGGCGGTCAAGCCTTCGCGGACATCATCGCCGGACAGATTCTCCTTGACATTCTTGAACAGCTTGGTGGTCTGCCCGTAGGCATTGATGGTGCGCGTCAGCGCAGAGCGGAAGCCGGCCAGGTGCGCACCGCCCTCGATCGTATTGATCGTATTGGCGAAGCTGTAGACGTTTTCGGAATAGCCGCTGTTGTATTGGAGAGCGACCTCCATCGACAACGTGCCTCCGTCACCGAAGGGACGCTCCTCGGCTATGTGAATCGGCTTGGGGTGCAAGGCTTGCTTGCCACGGTTCAAGTACCCTACGAATTCCGAGATCCCGCCCTTGAAGTGAAAGTCCTGCGGCTTGCGGCTGTCATCGCGCTCGTCCACGAGAACGATCTTCAGTCCCCCGTTCAGGAAAGCCATTTCGCGCAGACGCCGCGCAAGGATGTCGTAGTTGAACTCAGTAACCGTGAAAATCTCCGCGTCAGGCTTGAACGTGATCTTCGTACCCGTCTTGCGGCCGGCCCGGCCGGCTTCTCGCAGACTGTCGACCGGCACGCCTCTCTTATACTCCTGCTCCCAGGCCGAACCCTCGCGCCAGATCCTGAGCGTCAACCACTCTGACAGCGCATTGACACAACTCACACCCACGCCGTGGAGTCCGCCGGAGACCTTGTAGCTGTTCGAGTCGAACTTGCCGCCGGCATGCAGCTTGGTCATCACCACTTCCGCCGCGGAAACACCCTCTTCCGTCTTTACGGCGACCGGTATGCCGCGACCGTTATCAACGACGGTCAGAGAGTTGTCGAGGTGGATGGTGACGGAGATCTCGGAGCCGTGCCCGGCGAGGTGTTCATCAACGGAGTTGTCGACGACTTCGTAAACGAGATGATGAAGACCGAGCTCGCCGGTCGAGCCAATATACATCGCCGGGCGGAGTCGAACCGCCTCCAGGCCCTCAAGCACCCGAATGCTTTCGGCACTGTAGTCTTCCGAAGCAATTACCTGTTGTTGCAGCATCCTCCGTATCTCGACCTGTCCTCAAATCCTCATGGGCATCACGATGTAGCGGTAGTCGTAGCGGTCCGCGCCAGGTAAACGCAGTTCGCCGGCGCCATTTTCGCCCCGCAGACCGAATTCAACCGTTTCCGATTCCACGGCGCCCAGGAAGTCGAGCAAGTACTGCGCATTGAAACCGACCTTGAACTTTTCGCCATCGTACTCAACCGGTATCGACTCCTCGCTTTCTCCAGCCTCCGATCCGCTTGAGACCAGCTTGAGGTTGCCGGAGTCGAGTTCGAGGCGGATCGCGTGGGAACGATCATCGGCGAACTGCGAAACCCGCCGAACCGCGGCCAGCGATTCTTCTCGCCCAAGAACGAGAACATCGCCCCGCTCTTTCGGCAGCACTCGCTCATAGTCCGGGAACTGGCCGGTCAGCTTACGCGAGACCAGGACCCGCTCGCCGCACCGGAAATAGAGATGATTCTCGTCCGTGGCGAAGTCAAGCATCAGAGAGTCACCGGCCTCGGAGGCAAGCTTCATCACCTCGGCCATGCCCTTCTTGGGAACAAGTGATTTGAGTTGACCACTGATGCCCTCAAAGGCCTGCGAAGCCTCGATGTACGAGAGCCGATGGCCATCGGTCGCGACCATCACCAGCCCATCCTCCCTGAGCAACATCAACCCGCCGGTAAGGGTGTAGCGTGACTCTTCGTTTGCAACCGAGGAGATCGTCTTCGCGACGACATCCGCCATCAGAGCAGCGGGGATTTTGGTAACGGCCGCCGGCATCACGGGCAGATCCGGGAAATTCTCCGGCGACATCCCTGCAACACGCGTTCGTGATCGGCCACAAACCAACGCAGCCGAGTGCTTCTCCGAGACCTTGATCGAGAGTTCCGCGTCCGGAAGCAGGCGGACATAGTCCAGCAGCTTTCGGGCGGGAAGCGTTGTTGATCCCGCCTTGCTAACGGTTGCCTGGCACGAGCTGCGGATTCCCAACTCAAGGTCCGTGAGCGTCAGCACCAGTGTGTTGTCTTGAGCCTGCAATAGGACATTTGACAGCACGGGTATGGTAGTTTTCTTCTCAACCACCCCCTGGCCCAGGCTCAGTTCCTTGACCAAGTCCGCCTTTCTGACCGTGAGTTCCATGTGATCTGCTTCCAGCCTGCAAGATATGCAGGCCCGTGCGCTCAAGGATATGACTCTTGTTAAAAAGAACTTCTTAGCTACATCAGATTCATAGTAGCTGTGAACCTGTGGAAAAGTCGTTCAAACGACTTTTATTCAGTACTTTACAGTGTACCAGACTCTGTGGACGGATGTCCTCCTCTTGTGTGTTCCCGTTGGGTTTCAAAATCCTCGAGCCGAGTTCCTGCGGGAGTGTGAGCCCGGATTGTGGATAGAGTATCGATCTCTAATTGATTCTATCAGTTAGCCGCTGGAGGAGAGTGTCAATTTCCTGATCACCGCGCCGCTGCGATTCGATCTTGCGGACGGCGTGCAGCACGGTCGTATGGTGCTTGCCGGCGAAGGCCTTGCCAATATCGGGCAGAGAGAGCTCTAGCAGTTCCTTCGCGAGATACATGGCGATCTGTCGGGGGTAGGAGATTGACCTTGTGTTGGTCCTCTCTTTGAGTTGGGCCGGTTCGAGCCCGAAGTGTTCAGCGACGACTCTGAGCACTTTGTCAAGGGTCGCTCTTGAGCCCCCGGATGCAGTTACGGACTCCAGCGTTTGCTTAGCCATTTCAAGAGTGACCTCGGAGCGCGTCAGTGAGGCAATGGCCATGAGGCGTGTGAGCACTCCTTCAAGCTCACGAATATTCGACTTCAAGTGCGTGGCCAAGTAGATGCGAACCTTGTGGCTTAACGAAAGAGACAGCTCTTCTGCCTTGTGGTCGAGGATCGCCAACTTGGTTTCGAGGTCGGGCGCCTGGATGTCTGCCATGAGGCCCCACTCGAACCGTGATCGGAGCCGGTCGACCAAGCCGGAGATCTTGTTCGGCGGTCGGTCGCTCGAGATGACAATCTGTTTCTGAAGGTTGTGTAGCGTGTTGAAGGTGTGGAAAAACTCCTCTTGTGTGCGCTCTTTTGAACCAAGCGTTTGGATATCGTCAACGAGAAGCACATCGGCCGCCCGGAAGCGCCGGTGGAAGGAACCCATGCGGTCGTAGCGGAGCGAGTTGATCATCTCGTTCATGAACTCTTCGCTTGAGACGTAGACGACTTGGAGCCGCGGGAAGTGTGACTGTGTCTGCTGGCCGATCGCGTGCATGAGATGGGTCTTGCCCATCCCTACCCCACCGTAGACGTAGAGGGGGTTGTATGCACGAGCCGGGTTCGTTGCAACGGCGCGTGCTGCTGCGTGAGCCAGTTCGTTGCATGAGCCGACGACAAAGTTGTCGAAAGTGTAGCGGTCGTTGAAAACGCCGGTTGTGCTGGAGAAGTCGAACGCTGTTTGGGTGGCAGCATCCTCGTAGTGTGTGGGCCGTGGCGATAGTTGAGGGGCTACGGCGAAACGGAGTGCTGCGACACCGATGCCGAGATTTCTCCCGGCAGAGAGGATCCTTTCGGTGAACTCGTCCTCAATCCAGCGCTTGGCACTGAGACTGGGCACGATGAGGTGGAGCGCTTTCGATTCATCAAGATGGCTGAAGCGAACAGGCTCAAGCCAGTTCTCAAAGCTCTCAGGACTGATCTTGGGCTGGAGGGTCTTGACGATTTGCTGCCACGGATTCATGCGTCTGCGTCTGGTACCCAGCAAGTACAAGAGCGAGGGTATTCCTGCTCATGCCTGACAGTTGTCTCAAGGGGTGGCAAGCGGCGATACAAGTCTCAACCGCGCCGAAGGAGACAGTAGTGTAACATGGCGATCTTCGCACTCGACAAAGTAAGTGGCGGAAAATTCTACATGCCGCAAAACCCAATAGGCAGTTGGAGATGAGCGGTTTACAAGGCCGCTCAGGAGAACAGAAACCGGGCCGTCTGTTACGACAGTACCGGAAGGATTTGTTTGGTCTGAGCCGAAGGTAGCACTTCGTTCAGCGAACCCTGGCGGTAGCCCTCGAGATCAAGCGTGACGTAGCGGAACCCGATGGCCCGGAAGTCCTCAGTGAGACGCGCGGCCATCGTGGGGTCGAGCGCGCGCGCGAGTTCGTCCTTGCCGACTTCGATGCGCACCAGTTCGCCGTGATAGCGCACACGATAGACCCGAAAGCCGAGTTGCTTGAGCGCCTCCTCGCCCTGTTCGACGAGCCGGACGTTCTCGCGTGTGACCTTGGTGCCGTAGGGAATGCGCGAACTGAGACAGGCGGCTGCCGGCCGGTCCCAGGTAGGGAGACCTTCGTTCTTGGAGAGCTCACGGATCTCGGCTTTTGTGAGCCGCGCTTCGAGTAGCGGGGCGCGGACACCGTGGTCCTTGGCGGCTCGATGGCCCGGGCGAAAGTCCGACGTGTCATCAACATTCACGCCATAGACAATGTTCTCGAAGCCGAGCTTGTCACCGACTTCCTTGAGGCGCGTGAAAAGCTCATCCTTGCAGTGGAAGCAGCGGTTGGAGTCGTTCTTCACATACTCCTCGTTCTCGAACTCGTACGTGTTGATGTACTGGTGCCGCAGGTTAAAGCGCTTGACGAAGTCTTCGGCGTCGCGCTTGTGCGATTCTGGAATGGATGCCGAGTCGGCCGTGATGGCAAGAGCGGCGCTCCCCAGTACCTTTCCTGCGGCCCAGGCGAGATAGGCCGAGTCCGTACCGCCGGAGTAGGCCACCATCACACGCCCCATCGTCCGCAAGATGGCGAAAAGCTTCTCCTGCTTGGCGTTGAGTGACCTGGAATTCACGTAAGACATTATAGCTATTGCTCCCCGCAAAGTTGACTCTCATGCGTGTCGGCCTAGACTAGGCGGTGAGGAAAAGACGGATGCACTCTCTTACTCGACCTGGGATGCTCTCCATTGCTTCCTTGATCCTTGCTGCATGCGCCGCCCCGCCAACGCTCGTCCAGACCGATCTGTTCATCGCCGGCCAGGGCGGTTACCACACCTATCGCATCCCATCGGTCATTACGACCCTCAGAGGAACCCTGCTTTCTTTCTGTGAAGGCCGCAAGAACAGCCGTAGCGATTCCGGCGATATCGACCTGCTCCTTCGCCGTAGCTACGACGGCGGGCAGACATGGAGTGATGTCCAAGTCGTCGCTGATCACGGCGAAGATACGATCGGCAATCCCACCCCCGTCATCGATCGAAACACGGGAACGATATGGCTGCTACTGACCAAGAACCCCGGTTACGCAACGGGCGAACAACTCATGAGCGGTTACGAAGCCGGAACACGCACCGTCTGGGTCACCCATAGCAATGATGACGGCGAAACGTGGGCGGAAACGGAGGAGATCACCGACACGACGAAGAAGACGGAATGGACTTGGTATGCCACGGGGCCGGGTGTTGGCATTCAGTTGCAGTCCGGTCGTCTCGTCATCCCGTGCGATCACCGCAAACAAGGTTCGCAGCGCTCCTACTCGCATATCATCTACAGCGACGACCATGGAGCGACTTGGCAGATCGGCGGCGAGACTTCCTCGAAAAACAACGAGTGCCAAGTGATCGAACGCCGGGACGGCTCGCTTCTGTTGAACATGCGCAGCAACCATGGCCGCAACCGCCGCTCGATCGCTACCAGCAACGACGGCGGCCTCACCTGGTCTGACATCTCCTTCGACGAAGCGCTGATCGAGCCCCGCTGCCAGGCAAGTCTGCTTCGCTACGCCTCCATCACGCAATCGGGTGCATCGCTCGTGCTGTTCTCGAATCCCGCATCCACCGAGCGAGAGTGGATGACCGTCAGGCTCAGCCGCGACGATGGTACAACTTGGGCACATACCCGCGTACTGCACGCTGGACCTGCCGCCTACTCCTGTCTCACGGTTCTCGCCGACGGCTCGATTGCCTGCCTCTACGAACGCGGCGACGCTGACCGCTACGAGAAGATTACCTTCGCTCGTTTCAGCCTCGACTGGCTCACCGGCGAGAGCTGAGAAGGCATCTAACCTGCATGTCTCACCACCCGACGGTCGAAGCACGCCATACGACCGCCATGACTTCGTTGCGCTTGCTTGCCGTGCTCGACGTACTGTCAAGTACGCCTGCGCGCGCCAAGCGGCTCGCGCCTCGTCCTGACGGCCCTCTCACGCACTTCGCCTCGCCGCGTGGTGAGAAATGCAGGCTAAACGTTGTCGCCTGTCACGATGGATCTCAGCCGGCCAACAGTCCTGCCAGTGAAGCTGTCATGAAATTCGCCATCGTGCCCGCGAGCATCGCACGAAAACCGAGTTTTGCGAGATCATGCCTGCGACCAGGAATCAGGCTTGCAATGCCCCCCACCTGGATTCCGATCGAACCGAAGTTAGCGAATCCACAGAGCGCGTACCCCGCGATTAAAAACGACTCTGGCTGTAGAGTCTGTTGGGTCTTTCCGAGTTCCGCATAGGCAACGAATTCGTTGAGCACCATTCTGGTGCCCAGCAGGTGGCCGACCGTTCCCGCATCCGACCACGGCACACCCATCACCCATGCGACCGGGGCGAATAGCAGTGCGAAGACATCCTCAAGCGCTTGCGGCATCCAACCCATATGCGGCAGTTCATGGATCCATCCCAGCAAGCCGTTCATCACCGCGATGAGAGCGACGAAGGCGATGAGGACCGCTCCGACGTTGAGCGCCAGATAAAGCCCCTCGCTCGCCCCGCGCGCCGCTGCGTCGATCACGTTCACATCGGCTGCATGGGACTCGCGTGGCACTCTTCCGAAAGTCTCCGGAGTTTCCGTTTCCGGTTCGAGCATCTTGGCCATCAGGATCGCGCCGGGCGCGGTCATGATGACGGCCGTCAGCATGTGCTCCATCGGGACACCGCCGATCCGGACGTACGCCACCAGCAACGCGCCCGAGATCGTCGCCATCCCCCCCGTCATCACGGTCATCAGTTCCGAGCGTGTAAGCTTGTCGAGATAGGGCCGGATTGTCAAAGGAGCTTCCGACTGTCCCATGAAGATGTTCGCCGCCACGTTCAGCGACTCGGCGCCGCTTGCCCCCATTACTCTTTGCATTACGAGTGCAATGCCGCGTACGGCTTGCTGCATGACGCCCAGGAAATACAGCACTGCGAACAGCGACGAGATGAAAACGATCAGCGGCAGGATCTGGAACGCGAGGACGGTCCCGATCGGCCCCTGGGAACTGCCCAACTCGCCGAACACGAACTGAGTTCCTGCCTCTGCTAACAGCATCATCTGGTTTACGGCGGCGCCGATGGCTTCAAAGACCATCCTGAAAGGCGTCTTGAGCACCAGGATCGCCAGAGTGAGTTGAAGCCCCAGGCCCCAGAGCACCGTCGACAGCCGAATTGCGCCACGGTCTCTCGAAAGCCCGTAGGCTAGTCCAAGAAGAAGAACGAGACCGATCAGTCCCATGGATCGAGCACCTTACCCGCTTGCAGTCAAGAACTCCTAGCGCAGCTCTCGCCTTCCTGGGTCCGCAGCCTTCATCGCTGCTCACTCCATCCGCTACAGTTTTCCAGCGAGGGTCTTTTTCGACCTACTGGACCAGGTCGAGAATCAAGTCGCGCGGTTCAGGCGGATTCACCGACAGGCGGAACGCATCTTCCACGAGCTGGACCGCCTCGGGCAAGTTTGTTTCGTCGGTATAGTACAGGGCGCAGAGCTGCTGTCCCGCCACGACCTGATCGCCCACCTTCGATTGCAGGATGACTCCTACGGCGGGATCGATCGGATCGTCCATGCTATCCCGGCCCGCGCCCAGCATGACGGCGGCGCGGCCGATGTCGTCCGCATTGATGCGGCTGATGTATCCGTCGCGAGGCGAACTGACAATCTGCTCGCCCGAGGCATTCGGCAGCAGGTCGAACCGATACACGACCTCCGGGTCACCGCCCTGCGCTGCGATGATGTCCCGAAGCTTCGTAATCGCGCTACCGTCCGCCAGCAATTGTTGCGCTTGATCACGCGCGCTTTCGATCGACCGCGAGGATTGGCCCAAATAGATCATCCGAGCCGCTAATTCCGTCGAAAGCCCCGTCAAATCGGGCGGACCCTGGCCTTGCAGGGTCTGTGACGCTTCCATGACCTCCAAGGCGTTCCCAACGGTGAAACCGAGCGGTTGATCCATGTCAGTCAGCAGCGCCTGGACTGTGACGTTCATGCGCCGTCCGATCGAGATCATCAACTGCGCGAGCTTACGAGCTTCGCTGCGGCCCCGGATGAGGGAGCCACGGCCTACCTTCACGTCGAGCAACAGTGCGCCGAGTCCCTCGGCAAGCTTCTTCGACATGATGGATGCGGCAATCAGCGCCAATGACTCGACGGTTCCCGTCACGTCTCGTAATGCGTAGAGCCGTTTGTCCGCTGGAGAGATTTCGTCGGTCTGACCGGTAAACGCCAACCCCAACTCTTTGACTTGCGTTTTGAATTCGCTCATCGAGAGTTGCGTACGAAATCCCGGGATGGACTGGAGTTTGTCCAGCGTGCCCCCAGTGTGACCGAGGCCCCGGCCGGTGATCATCGGCACGTAGATTCCCGCGGCGGCGGCGGTCGGCGCGGCAATCAGCGTAACCTTGTCGCCGACGCCCCCAGTCGAGTGTTTGTCGACACGCGGCGTCGGGACATCGCTCATATCCAGCCGCTGGCCGCAGTTCAGCATCGCCGTCGCGAGCGCCGTCGCCTCTGCATCGCTGAAGTCGTTGCAATATCCGGCCATCAGGAATGCGGCCATTTGGTAGTCGGGAATTTCGTTGCGCGTGTATCCGTTGACAAGCCGTTCGAAATCTTCCTGCGTCAGTTCTTCTCCGTCGCGCTTGGCTCGGATCAGATCCACGATTCGGTCCATAGAAGTGCACACTTTCCCCGCTGTCCTCCGAAGGAGAAACCCATCGGCAACAGCCAAACCCAACAGAGTAGCATCCGACCAAAAGAGGCGCAAGACGCTAACACGCTGTAAGGAAAGCGTTTTTACCGGGGGCAACCATGCCCCTGAAGCCATCGATCGCCCGCAGGCTCGCCGTCAGGATACGGGAATGAGAGGAAAGCGGTACCGCCCCGCGTAGATATCGCAGAAAAGCTCCACCATCTCCGTGTGGACATGGCCGTTGGTTGCCAGCAACTCAAGCCCGCCCAGCTCGTATGGGCCGCCGCGCATGTCTCCGTACTTGCCCCCGGCTTCCTCGACGAGCAACAACCCGGCGGTGACATCCCAAGAATTCAGGCCGATTTCCCAGAAACCTTCCAGACGCCCGGCGGCAACTGAGCAAAGGTCGAGCGCCGCTGAGCCCGCCCGGCGGATTCCGTGGCTGAGCATCGACACCTGGTAGAAGAAGTGGATGTTCATCTCCTTGTGGCGCCGCCCGCTTGGGAAACCCGTGGCGAACAAACCTTCGTTCATCCGAGACGCGCCCGACACCTTCAGGCGTTGATGGTTCAAGTAGGCTCCCGCGCCCTTTTCCGCACAGAACATCTCGTCCCGAAGAGGATCGTAAACCGCCCCCGCAATCGGCGCCCCCCGGTATACGAGCCCGATACTCGTCGCGAAGGCGGGGAAACGGTGGGCGAAGTTCGTTGTGCCGTCAAGTGGATCGACGTGCCATACATAGTCTGAGTCCCGGTCGACTCCGCCGCCTTCCTCCGCGACGATCGAGTGCGTCGGAAACCGGTTGCGCAGCCGCTCCACGATCAGAGACTCAGCGGCCCGATCGGCCGTCGTTACCAGATTGAATTCGCCCTTGTATTCAACCGCGACGCGCTGCTCGTAGTGTTGCAACAGCAGCGGGCCCACTTCGCGAGCGATATCGACAGCTACGGATAGATAGTCCACGTTGTCCATCGGCTATCCCCGAGCGCAGACTGGGTGCACGCTGGAAGCCTGCTCAGGAAGTCGTCTTCTTCCGCTCGCTCAGGTATTGGATCTCCTGCATGTAGCTTGGTTCCTGTTTGCTTGCGCGTCCGCCGAATGAAGTGAGCGTCGCAGAATTCCATACCGCCCGCGAACTCCTCATTATTGCGCAGGCGCAGACGATGGGTGTTACCTCCTCCACGAGCTGCTTCGGGCAAGCCCGCCTCGGCGAACATTTCTTCCCTGGAAGCGCCCGTCGATGCCCTCGTTTTGTTCCGGTTCGGTTGCTATGGGCCGCCGCCGTCGAGCGGCCGCTTGTTGTGAGAGGGACGGTTCACGGCTGGTTTTTATCCGGTGGAGTCGCCGCCCCTTTCGGCGGGCTCGGCTTCCGGCGGATGCTGATGCGCGCGTTCGAGGGCCTCCGCGTCGCGGGCGCCGACAAATAATATCCGTTCCGCGACAACACTTGTGCTGCGGGTCGTTTCACCGAAACCTGAATCTTGCGGAACCGCTCCGTATCCGAATCCCTCTCCGGCGGGTAGTAGCCCAGCAGATACTGCGTCCGCAGGTTATCAAGAATCTGATGGAATGAATCATCAAGGTTCTCATTCGCGTACTGCACGAACGTCGCACCGCCGGTGTTTGCCGCCAGTGTTTTCAAGGCATTCTCACCACCCGTGTTACGCCCTGCGTCGCTGCGAATCGGAATGACGATGATGCCGTAAAGCACTGCATCGATGTTATGTGTCGCCTCCAAGGCCTCGCCGAACGGAGTGTAGCTCGTTGTATCGCCCCCGTCGGTGATCACCACCATCACGCGGCGGCCCTGGCGCCTCTTGAGCTGCCGCGCGGCCAGGAATACCGCGTCATACATTGAGGTGCCGCCGCCGCGCTTCACGAGGCTCAGCGCTTTCTGAATGCGTTTCTCCGAGCGCGTGAAGCTTGTGAGGATCTCGACGAAGTCGGAAAACTGCAACACCGAGACACGGTCGTCCGCGTGAGAACCGCTACCGAGCAGGCGTGCGAAGAACCGCTTCGCCGATTCCTGCTCGAACTGCAGCTCCTTCGCCGTGCTGAGGCTGGTATCGAGCATCAGCACAACCGACAACGGCCGGTTCGTGCGCTTCTCGAATACCACGACTTCCTGCTCCTTGCCGCCATCGACAACGGTGAAGTCCTCCACAGCCAGATCGGCGATCGGACCGCCGTTAGCGTCTTTCACCGTGACCAGCAGGTTGACCAGGTTCACGTCGACCGAGAACGTTGTTTCAGGAGCGCTCTCTGCCCGTAGCCCGGCCATGATCCCGGACCACAAGACCGCTCCGGTGAGGAGAATGAGTTTCACGGGGATGTCCCGGCAGAGCGCGTCAGCGCCTCTTCCCAGTCGCCCTCGACCCATGCTTCGCCGGTCTCGAAGTATTCCTTCTTCCAAATCGGAACGATCTTCTTCAGTCGATTGATGGCTTCCAGGCTTGCCTCATAAGCCGCCAGCCGATGTGCCGCCACGACAACGATCGACACGCTCGCCTCGCCAATCGCAAGACGTCCCAGGCGGTGTACCATTGCAATGCGGTGAATGGCGTGCCGCCCCACAATCTCCTGTCCGAGTTGCTGCATCGTTTTCAAAGCCATTGGGGCATAGCACTCGTATTCGAGATACTTCGTCGTTCGTCCGCCGCTGTTGTTCCGGACGACACCCTCGAAGGTGATCACCGCCCCGTCCGCGCCGCTCACAATCCGCCGCGCCAACGCGGGGCTGTCAATCGGCTTCCTCGTCAGGGCGTAGAAACTGTCATTACCGTCCGATGCAGCGCCAACCCATCCGTCAGGCACGTCCGCACCGCCGCTGACGGGCGGCATCAAGGCCACTTCATCGCCGTCGCTCAGAGCAACCTCCGGGGCGGCAAACTCGTGATTCCGAGCCAGGGCGATACTGTCGGCCATCTCGTGAAGTCTCGGATGTTGAGACGCATAGCTCGCAAACAGCGTTCCTATTGTCGCGTTGGCCGGAAGCGTCACGGTGTCCTCCGACCGCCCCACCACATCCTTCAGCAGCCCAAAAAAAAGCACCCGAACCGTCATTGCCGAGCAGCCCCGATTGTATCGCAGCCGCCTCCCGCCTCAGGCTACGGGGTTGAGGATGACCTTTGTCAGACCCGGCTCGTGGTTGTAGAGGCGGTCGAACATGACCGGACCGTCCTCCAGCGGCTTGGCCGTGCTGATCAGGTCGCTGCAGCGTATCGCGCCACCCGCCATCAGGTCGAGGCAGGCCGGGTAGTCGTTTGATGACGCGCATGAACCACGCACGGCGATCTCCCGCGTCACGACGGACTGCAATCCGAAACCGATCTTCGGCGTGATATTGCCGATCAGAGTCACCGATCCGCCCTTGCGGACGCTGTCGATGGCGGTTGCGACGGTGACTTCCACTCCGACGGCTTCCATGGCGATATCGACGCCCGCGCCTCCGGAGAGTTCCTTCGTTGCTTCGACGACGTCGGTTGACTTGGGATTGAGCGTAATATCGGCGCCCATCTTCCTGGCGGCCTCGAGCCGGCTGTCGTCAAGGTCGGCGGCGATGACCGCCCCGCAGCCTGCGGCGCGCAGGGCCTGGACGGTCAGCAGGCCGATCATGCCCGCGCCGACGACGAGCGCCGTGGCGCCGAGCCGGACCGGCGTCAGGTTCACGGCGTGGACGGCGACCGAGACCGGCTCGACCATGGCCGCCTCGTTGAACGGCAGCGAGTCCGGCACCTTGAAAACGATATGCGCAGGAACGTTCACGTATTCAGCGAAAGCGCCATTGCGCCTGTAGTCCTCGCAAGAAACGCCCAGCACCGTCCGGTCGTCACAGAGATTCGGCGCTCCTGAACGGCAGAAGCGGCAACGGCCGCAGGAGATCATCGAATCGAAGGTGACCCGATCTCCCTCGGAGAACCCGTTGACGCCCGCGCCCAGTTTGACGACTACTCCGGCCGCCTCGTGTCCCATGATAATCGGTGGAATGCGCCGGCCGGAACTCCCGTCGTAGCCATGCACATCACTTCCGCAGATACCACAGGAGTGCACCTGGATCAGAACTTCCCCGGGAGCGACCGCAGGTTCGGGAACGTCGTTGATGACCAGCTTCTTGTACTCTTCGAGGACGAGCGCCTTCATAGCCGGAGAACCTACTCTAGCGTGACGCGGTTGCCCGCGCCTGTGATCGCTGCCAGAGCGAGGATGCAGCAGTCTCGGAAACCGTTCGTGCACCGCCCGGCGAACGCAGGGACAGAGACCTCGATCGCGGGATGTCCACAGGTGTCGCGCCCGGCAGCAACTCTTGGGGCCGGCCGGCGAGCAACCCGCAGCCTGGAGTGACCGCGGATCTCACGCCCCCTTGTTCGGCCTGCTCCGCCGGGCATGCATGTCATCATCCTAGCCCAGACTCGCCCTTGGCAGGGACGGCCCTCTTGCGGAGAAAACCGCAACGGACCGTAGATCGAGGCGCTTGGGGGCGGGGCTGTCCTCGGCAGCTTCTGCCGGGATGCTAGGCTGTACGGCGTTACTGCTTCATGGCTGCATCTCGGAAGCGTCCACCGCGCATCAGGTTGTGTCTGGCCAACGCCGTGATTTTGATGGCATTGGTTGCGTGCGCCAACCCGGCGCGCTACGAACTTGACCAGGGGCAGGCCGCTGGCGTCGAACCGGTCTCGCTGATCATCCTTCGGGACACGGAGGCGGGCGTCGAAGCAGGCATCGCCCCGTCGCGGGGTGGCGAATTAAGCAGTCTGCGCGTCCGCTACGGGCAGGAGTTGCTCGAAACGCTCTATCTTGGGCGCGACTATACGCCCCGCGACGGCTGGACAGGCAAGGCCCCGCTGCTCTGGCCGGCGACCGGCCGCAACTTCCCGGCCGACCTCGAAGAGCGGCGCAAGGCCGGCGAGGTGTTCCACGGCGGTGCTTGGGAATGGCAGGAGCGGCGCTATCCGATGCCCATTCACGGCTTCGCGCGAGACTTCGCCTGGAGGGTCCAAAGCAGCACTGCGGAGCAGCAAGGAGCCCGGGCTCTGCTCGTGTGGGGGGATACCCCTGAAACCCGCGAGATGTATCCGTTTGGATTTGAACTCGCGGTCGAATATGAGCTCGCCGAGGGGATACTCGCGATCCGCTACGAAGTCGCCGCCGACACCGAAAACGACGATCCGATGCCGTTCTCCATCGGGAACCACATCACATTCGTGACCCCGCTCGTTCCCGGAGGTGACCCCGGCAAGGTTGTTCTCGTTACGCCCTCGCAAGAAGAGATTCTCAAGACCGGCTATGGCATTCCCACCGGTGAGACACGCGCCCGCTCCCACGCCGATGGCATCGAGCTAGGTGATTTCGAGCGGCGGGTCGCGGTTTCGCTTACCAACTATGCCGCTGAGCCCTACGTTGAACTGCGCGACCCCGCCGGACTGATGATCCGCATGAGTCACACTGCGTCCGAGGTCCCCGGCCCACCCATCATCCTCTACAACCTGTGGGGCGACGCTCCCGCTGGCTTCTTCAGCCCCGAACCCTGGGTCGGGCTTCAGAACTCGCTCGTGTCACAACAGGGCTTGATTCGCCTCGATCCCGGCGGTCGGTTCCATTGGACGATTCGCATCGAGGCGGCTTCATCGAAAACGTAAGGTCGGCTGCACGAGACCCTGGCCTTCATGTCTCACCACGTGCGGGAGCGAAGTGCGTGAGAGGGCCGTCAGGACGAGCCGCGAGCCGTTTGGCGCGCGCAGGTGTACTTGAGAGCCCCGTACATGATGCGCGGCAAGCAAGCGCAAAGAAGGCATGGCGGTCGTATCGCATGCTTCGGCTGTCAAGTGATGAGATACGAAGGCCACTCGGTTCCCATCAGGTTGCGGCATACTTTTTTGCGACCGCCTCGTTCACGTCATACCCCAGCCCCGGTTGATCCGATACCGTCAGGTATCCCTTCTCCATCGCCTCGGGCGGATCCACCAGCTCGGAGCGCCACGGCACTTCTCCATGGGCGTACTCGAGGATGAGGAAGTTCGGCATGCCCAGGCAGACATGGGCAGCCGACATGTTCCCCACCGGACTCGCCGGGCCGTGGGGCGCCACCGTCAGCCCGGCCGCCTCGGCCAGTGCGGAAATCTTCTTGAGTTCCAGCATGCCTCCGCAGTATTTGACATCCGGCATGAGGATATCGGCGGCCTTCGCCGCGATATAACGCCAATTCGACTCCAGGCCGAACAGTGACTCCCCGCCGGCCGTCGGCATGGCGGCCGCTTCGTTGATCGCCGCCAGATTCTCGAGCGGTCGCGACACTTCCTCCAACCAGAAAAGACGCAGCGGCTCCAATCGCTTCGCCAGGTCCAGCCCTTTTTCAAGATCGAAGTTGCTGTGCGCGTCGATCAGCAGGTCGCCGCCCTCTCCCAAGACCCCCCGCACCGCTCGGGCGCAATCGATGCCGAGTTGCGTGAAAGCCTCCCGGTCCGCGGCGGTCTCCTTGTTCCGCATGCCGTCGAATGGGGCTAGCTTGACGGCGTCGAGGCCCGCGTCGACGGCGCTCTGTGCCATCGCTTCGAACCCTGCGGGCGTGCGCTCCTCGGTCGAGCGGTTGATGTTGGCGTAGTTGCGCACACTGTCGCGCAGCTTGCCGCCGAAGAGTTGAAACGTCGGGACGCCCGCGACCTTCCCCTGAATGTCGTAGAGAGCCTGCTCGATTCCGCTCAGTGCGCAGGAGGTCGCCCGCTTGTTCGCGGCGAATTCCGGATGGACCTTTTTCCGCAGCCATTCGATGTCGTAGATGCTGCGGCCCTTGATCAACTCGAAATACTCCTGGAGTTTCGCGAGCTGGGGATCGTTCCGGCCCGCGTGCGACGCGTCGCCGATGCCGGTCACGCCCGCGCTGGTCTGAATCCGCGGGATCACCCAGTTCCCGCGGCGGTTCACGCGGACGTGAAAGATCTCAAATCCGGTAACCGTGATCTTCTCCGCGGAGCGGTCTGGAGGAGTGTTGACGGAGCAGCCGGCCAAAGCGGCGGCTGCTGATCCCCCCAGGGCGACGAAGTCTCGGCGATGCATGGCAGGCATTGTACCCGCTGGAACTCGCGGGCCGCACAGCCTGTCGGCGGCGAGACCGGCCCAGGGAATAGTAAGTGGTGAAGCTGACGGGGAGCCCGTAAGGGTACGGGCTTCGGTGGATAGCGGCTTGGCGTTGTCTCGATAGCCGAGTGGCCGGAACCAGTGCTGATTCTCAATCCACGCTTCCCGAAGCTCCCTGATTCGGTTGCCACAGAACTTCGTGAACGCCGAGTTGCCCGCACGCCCAACGGCTCCAAACGAAGAACGCGTCGCTCAGCCGGTTCAGGTAGCGGATGGCGTCCTTGGGAACATCCTCTTTCCGCGAAAGAGCGATGACGATCCGCTCCGCCCTGCGGCAGACGGCGCGGCAGGCGTGCAACTCTGTATTGAGGCGGCAGCCGCCCGGCAGCACGAACGAGCGCAGTCTTTCGAGGTTCGCGTTCATCTCGTCGATCTCGGCTTCGAGTTGCAGTATGTCCGCCGCAGTAACTCGCGCCTGCTTGGACTGAATCTCCTTCGGGTCGGTGGCCAGAATCGAACCCAGGTTGAACAGCTCGTGCTGCACCCGCACCAGGGTATCCGCCAAACGCCCCATCTCATTCGATGCTGTGGCCATCTCGCGCGCGGAGAAGCAAGCCATTCCCACGAAAGAGTTCAACTCATCGACCGTGCCGTAGGCTTCGATCTTGAGGTCGTCTTTCGGGATGCGCCGTCCGTTGACGAGCCGCGTCTCACCTTGGTCGCCACTTCTGGTGTAGATGCGGTTGAGAGCCAGTTCCGGATCTTTATACGTCTTTTCGGGCATGGGAACTCATCATAGCCACCGCAACAGCCTCGGGAGCCCCCATCTGCCCGCTGATCGCGTGTCCTCGGACGGCGATCGCAGGCTGCAGGTGAAGAGTCATGTGCCCGCAACGGTGGTGAGCGTCCCCGTGTGGTCTACCTTGGAGTCTGGCTTGACCCGGCGGGTTAGGGCGCGGACTCATCCACTTCGCCCGGCGGCAAGGAGGAAAATACGGGAGCGGCTTCGGCATTGATCGACAGACTGACGATGGGCTCCGTGGAGGTGACTTCAAGCGATCCGGCAAAGCTGCCGATGTCGAACAGGAACTCCATATTTATCTCCTCATGGCCTTCTGGCAAAACGGTCCTGTCGACGACCGCCAGCACCTGTCCCGCCGCGTCCCTGGCAGTGAAAGTGATGTGGGCCGCCTTGGTCGAGGGGTTGGCATAGGCCACGCCGGTCCCAGGCTGGCCTCGCGCCTGTTCGGCAAAGGTGACGAAGCGGGTGGCCGGTTCAGCCGCCGCATTGACTCCGGCTTCTCCCATGGGCATGCCTTCGCTGTCGTACCGGCGAAACAGCAGGCTGGCCTTCACCGGCCCCGAGCAGGTGGCCCGCGCCCAGCCGGACACTAGCGAAGCGCTCAGATCGGCGTCGGTTTCCTCGTGAACCGACCCTCCGGGCGGCAGCACGTCGGTCCTGCGGTCCAACATTCCTCGTCCCGGGAACGAGACCAGCAGCGGATTTCCGTGGTCCGAAATGAATTCGGTCCGGCAGGTCACCTCCTGCGGGGAGTCGTTGATATAGGTGATCGTGGTCTGCCAACTCTCTCCCACGGCAAGATGAGGGAAGTAATACGTCGTCGGCTCCTGCGTAGAAGGATCCGGTTCCCCCGGAGGCAGGGAGGAGAACGCGGGAGCGGCTTCGAAGTTAAGCGACAGACTGACGATGGGAGCCGTGGAAGTGACTTCGAGTGATCCGCTAAAGCTGCTGAGACCGAACAGCTCCGCCATGTTTCGTGCGCCATGCCCTCCAGGAGACACCCTGAGATCCTCACTGGCCAGAGTCTGCCCCGCTGCGTCCTTGGCCGTAAAGGTGATCAGGGCCTCTGTGGAGGAAGGGTTGGCATAGGCGACTCCAGTCCCGGCCTTGCCTTCTTGCCGCTCGGCAAAGGTGACGAAGCGGCTTGCCGGAGCGGTCGCCGCATTGACTCCGGCTTCCGCCACGGGAATCCCATCGCTGTCGTGCTGACGAAACAGAAGGCTGGCCTTGACCGGCCTGGAGCAGGTGGCCCGCGCCCAGCCGGACACTTGCGGAGCGCTCAGATCGACGTTGGTCTCCTCGTGAACCGACCCCCCGGGCGGCAGAATGTCGATCCGGCTGACGACCGTTCCCAGAGCCGGAAACGAAACCATCAGCGGAGTTCCTTGATCGGAAAGGAAATCGGTTTGGCAGGTCACCTCCTCGGGGGAGTAGTTGATCAAGGTGATCGTGGTTTGCCAACTCTCTCCCACGGCAAGATGGGGGAAGTAAGAGATCCGATCTCCCGTCACTTCCGGCGTAACCTCGGCTTGGTTGGAAGCAAGGCTCTTGCCGATGCTGTTGACCGCCCGCACCTGGAATAGGTAGGTGACGCCGTTGACGAGGCCGGTGACCGTATGGGTGGTGTTCGTGGAGCCGGTGGAAATCCAGGGGTTGCTGCGGTCGAGGCGGTACTCGTATTCGGTGATCTCTGCGCCGCCGTCGTTCTCCGGAGCGTTCCATCTCAACACGGCCAGGCCGTCCCCGCCTACCGCCGTCAGGTTCTCCGGTGCTTCCGGCACGGAAGGTCCGTCCCCGTCTGGTGGTGGTGCAGGTGGGGCCGTCGTCACGTCGGGGGCGATCCTGAGGATCCGGTCCCCCCCGCCGCCGTTCGAAGTGGTCACATACAAAGTGCCGTCGGGGCCCGCCATCGGGGTCCGGAGTCGGCCGAATTCGCCGTCGAGTTCAGGTACGACGACCTGACTTACAAAGGCGCCGTCCGGAGTGAACTCGAAGAGGCGCAGCTTGCTGTCCTTCAGTGTGGCTACTGCCAGTCGTCCCTCCCAGACACCCCACTGCTCGCCCTCGAGGAAGATTCCCCCACTGGTGGCCAGGGTCGGCGACCCCGACGACCACTTGGCCTCAACAGCGTCGGGGAACTTCACCAGGTCGGTCATGGGAACCCGTTCGTTGTAGCCGGGCACGGGGTCCCAGCCGTAGTTGCGGCCGGGGGCCAGCAGGTTGATCTCGTCGTCCACGCTCGGTCCGTGCTCCACCGACCACATCTGGCTCGTGCCCGAACGGAGTGCCAGGCCCTGCACGTTCCGGTGGCCATAGGTGTAGACCCGTGGCGATGAAGCGAAAGGATTGGTCGGCGCCCCGGCGCCAGTCGATGCGTCGACTCGAAGGACCTTTCCTCCGAGTGAAGTCAGATCCTGCGGGACCCTCCCCGATGCCGCGTCACCGGTCGCGATCCACAGATAGCCCTCGGGTCCGAACCGCAGCCGGCAGCCGCCGTGACGGCCGCTGGTGGCGGTGGGCATGCCCCCGACAAGAGGATCGGCGACTCGAGTGGCCGCGCTGTAGGCGTCATTGATCGTCCAGGCGATCACCTGGACTTCGGGACCGGCGTGGCCCTGACAGGTGTACAAGCGCCGGTTGGAGATGAAATTGGGGTCAACGACGATCGCCATCAACCCGGTCTCTCCGCGGGCGAACAAGTCGCCGAACTCGGCGTCGATGGTCTGGACCGTGCCGTCGACGAGCCGACTGCTCAGCACACCTCCTCGCTGGGTGAACAGCATCGTCCCGTCGGGCGTGAAGGCGATGTCCCAGGGGATGGACAGGCCTGAGACGAGGGTGTCGACCCGGAGATCGGGTGGGCTGATCTCGAAGGTGCTTACGCCCTGGGCCTGCTTGCCCGAACCCTGCGTGTCGCTGTAGGACACCGTGGCTCGCAGGTACATTTGCTCGTCGTCGCTGGATGGGCTGTATCGGTCCGCAGTGGCGCCGCTGATATCCACCCACCCCGTGCTGCGGTCCGAGGATCTGGCCCATTGCCATCTCTCTCCGCTCACACCCCCGTCGGGATCGCTCAACCTCGTCCTGATGGAAGCCCCAACCTGCGAGAAGCTGACCGTTCCGGTTTCGTCCAGGTTGCGTACGTTGACGGTGATCGTCTGCTCGGCCGTCATCGCCCGGTCGTCCGTGCCGCCGGTCGCCGTCACGGTCAGGATGTACTCGTTGTTCCCCGCCTCGTTGAGGGGATCCGAGCTGGCGGCATCTGCCGCTCTCTCGTAGTTCGGCGGCGTCTTGAAGGTCAAAACGCCCGTTGTTGAACCGATATCGAACTTCGAGGCGTCGGCGCCGCCGGTGATCGCATAGGTGACCATGTCGCCGTTGTCAGGATCCACGGCGATCAGAGTGCCGGCCGTGGTCTGGTTCTCGTCCGCCACGAAGCTCGTGCCGCTGCTGAACGACGGCGCGGTGTTGACCGACTGTCGAGTGAAAGTCAGGGTCGCGATCCGCTCGTTCGAGAACTTTCCCTTCCCTCTCAGGCTCGTGATGACTCCTTGAGGAGAGGTTGCGGGGTTCGACAGGGAAAACTCGCTACCGTCCTCGGTCCCCGCGTCCCACGGGTACAGGTTCACCACGAGCGACGGCAGCCAGCCGCCCCGCTCGTCGAGCAGAGATCGCCCGAAGACGCCCACGAACCAGTCCGGGCTCGGCGCGATCATCGTGAGCAGGGTGACTCGAGGATGGTCGGTCGTGAGCGTGACCATGTTGATGGTCGACGAGCCTGTCGGGCCGATATTACCGCTGCCCCGTATGACGGAGAGCGCATTCGGTTCGGCGGCCCTGACTTCATTCGTCAGGATGCGTGTTCCCCCGAGTTCCGCCATGAGCTCGACTCCCGCGCTGGCCATGCCTCCCTCTCTCAGGAAGGTCACGTCGGAGTTGTGAACGCCGCCGATCAGGGTCGTGAAATGCGCTCCGGATGGAAGGCCGCCGGGCGTGACGGCGGTAGTCCAGGTTCCCCGGAAGGTCACCCTGTAGGTCGCGGTGCTCCTTTGCTGCGCCTGCGCTCCGGACACCAGGCACATCAGGACCGCCGGCAACAGGATGAGGGGATGAGCACGGCGGGGCATCAGCGAGAGGGGTGCTTCAGTCCGGCTTTCTCGCCTCCGGCCGCAGCACTTCTCAGTCCAATTGTAAGCGGCTCTTCAAGGGATGCCCGGTGGCCGTTTTGTCGTCTGCAAAGGTTAGAGGACGTCGCCGGTCCTCTTCCAAGCAGGGCGATCGCTTGCTCCAAGATCAGCCTCCATCCGACAAGAACTGCCCAGCGCCCTTCGCGCTTGCAGCCTGCGCGCGGAGCGGCTGGCATACCGGCCCATCTAAGCCCGGTTCAGCTCATTCCAAAGAGCCCGGTAATATTTCAGAAACCGCTCCGGCTCCTTGCTCTCCGCCACCTCGGCCAGGCAGTAGCGCTCGTAGCCGCTGGCACGCAGCAGTCCAAACAACTCCCGGTAAGGGTAATCGCTGGCCAGCCGGTTGATGTGGACGTTCTTGATGAAGGGCCGCAGCAGCTCGAACGGCTCTTTGATCGAGCCGTTGATGACCTCGCCCGGATTCGAGTTCCAGCAGATGCCCACATTGGGGTGCGAGCACACGTCCATGATCGTTCGCATGTGAATCGGATTCTGGGTGCCTCTGCCATGCACCTCGACCCAGATCTCGACGCCCTTGCGGGCGCCGATGTCGCCGCACTCCTGCAGCGCCTCGCCGATCTGTTGCAGCGTGACGCGCCACGGCACATCTTCGAGCAGGCGATTCGGCCGCACCTTGATCCCCCAACACCCCAGATCGTGCGCCAGATCGACGAAGCTCGCCGTCTCTTCGATGTTCCGCCGAACGACAGACGGGTCCGGTGAGTGGTATTCGCACGCCGTGCCCAGACTGAGCAGTCGAATCCTGCTTCGCAGGAACCGGTCCCGCACCCTCTCCCGCTCTTGCGGCGACAGAGACGGTTCAACGCCATGCGCGTGGGTTGTCCGCAACTCGACCGCCTCCCACTTGGCGGCTTCGAGCTGCTTGATAATCGTTTCGATATCCCAGTTGCGGGCGATGTTGTAGGTAACGAGGCCGAGTCTCACCGGCGAGTATTCTACCACCGCGGTGCGGCAACCAGCCCCTGCTATGCCAGCTCAAGCCCGCTTGCTTTCACCCGGCAACGGGGTATTTTCCTCACATCACGGCCCGTTTTTCTACCGCCGGATTGAGAGAAGCCGGACCATGCGGACAGCGGCCGGCGCTATCTTGGTGTAGGGATGGCGCGGCGAGGCGCACTGCGGAACGGGACGGAATACGTGGCTGCCTGGCCGATTCTGCAGGCCTTGCAGTGGTTGCCGCAGCCTCTCGCTCGCGGGTTGGCCGCTGGGCTTGGGCGGCTGGCTCACGCGGTGACGCCGCAATGGCGCCGGATCGCCGACCGCAACTTGCGGCTGGCGTTTCCCGGCATGTCCCCGAGCCGCCGCCGGGAAGTCGTGAGCGGCGTCTATCAGAACCTGGGTCGTGTCTTGCTGTCTGTCGCGCGCATGCCGCGCATCGATCAGGGCAATGTCGGGGAGTGGCTTGACTACGAGGGCTACGAACACTACGAAGAAGCGACCCGGCTGGGCCGCGGAGTCCTGTATCTTACGGCGCACCTGGGCAACTGGGAACTGAGTGCTCACGCACACGGCCTTCACGGCCATCCCTTGCATGTCGTCGTGCGGGCGCTCGATAACCCTTACTTCGATCGCTTCTTGGAGCGCCGGCGCGTCTGCTCGGGAAACCGTCTGATTTACAAGCAGGAGTTCGCTCGCCGGGCGCTCAAAGCCGTTGGGGAGAACGAGGCGGTCGGGGTCCTGGTCGACCAGAACACCGCCGGCGAGGACAGTGTGTTCGTGGAGTTCTTCGGGCATCGAGCGAGCGCGACCAGCGGAATCGTCCGCCTCGCCATGCGGACCAAAACACCGGTCGTTCCCGGTTTCGCATTCTGGAACGAGAAGCTTCGGAAGCACTCCCTACGCTTCAGCCCGCCGGTCCCGATGGTGGACACCGGCAACAAGGAGGCTGACTTGGCGGAGAACACGCAGCGTTGTCAGAAGGTTATCGAAGAGGCGATCCGCGAATACCCCGAGCAGTGGCTTTGGATCCACCGGCGCTGGAAAACGCGTCCGCCGGGTGAACCGGATATGTATTGACTCCGGACGGGCGCTTTGTGAGGCAGGTTACGCTCGGTTCATGGACTTGGGGTAGAATGATTGCGGATTCAGACGGCCATGCGCAAAGCGATGGGTATCATCCTGTTGGTTTGGGTCACCGTGCTCGGGGCCCAGGAAGCGGAAGTCGATCCCGGTTCGACGATTCAGGTTGACGTCAACGTGGTCAACGTGCCGGTTTCCGTGACGGATAGCGAGGGGCGATTCCTGGTCGACTTGAACGAGGACGATTTCAAGGTTTGGGAGAACGGCCAGAGGGTCGAGATTCGGTATCTGACGAAGAGCAACGACATCGAGAATATGCCGCCGTTGCGGGTGGGCCTTCTCATCGATCAGAGCAACCGGGCGCGCCTCTACTACAAGACGTACAAGGATTCGATCGGCGACCTCGCTTTCCAGTTGATTCCCGAAGGCGGGCGTGACCGCGGATTCCTGATGGGCTACCACATGGAAGTGGATCTGCTCGTCAAGATGACCGACGATGCGTACTTGATCTCCGAGCGACTCGAGAAGGTCAAGCACGGCGGCGGCAGTGCGATGCTGGACGCCATCTACGAAGCCTGCACGAAGTACCTCGCGTCCGAGGAGTACAAGGGTCCCGGCGAGCCGCGCAAAGTGATCGTCATCATCGGCGATGGCCACGATAACGTCAGCAAGCGAAGCCTGGAGGAAGTCCTCTATGTCGCGCAGCGCCACCAGGTGACGATCCACGGCTTGAGCACGGTCGCTTGGGGCTTTCACGAGAAAGAAGAAAAGAACCTGTTCCAACTCGCTGAAGCGACCGGCGGACGCATCGTGCAACCGATGGACAACGTGCACAAAGACGTCTCCGGCTATCTCTCCAAACCGCAGGACGCCGGCAACTTCGTCTACACCGTCGGGACGGGTGAGTACAACGCCGCGCAGTTGCAGGCGCTGTTCGATGCCATTCGCGACGTGGCGGGCGGCATTCAGAAACAGTATGTTCTGGGCTACGTCCCGCCCGAGCCGTTCAGCGACGGCAAGTTCCGCAGGATCCGCGTCGAGCTCAATTTGACGAAGTACGTGGATCTGGATATCCGGCACCGCGCCGGGTATTATCCGCCGGAAGTGGCCGCGCCCTAAGCCCACTCGAACTCGGCTGCCACCGCCTCCCCGGCCAGCGGCTACAGGCCAATGATGCCGGGCGCCCTTGTCGCCCGCTTCCCCCGTCAGATGGCGGGCAAGGCAGGTTAACGCCAAGCCGGCTTGGGACCGAGGCGCGGAGAGGTCGTCGAGCGGGACGAGGTCAAACAGCGTCTCATCCAGGCGCCCAGGTCGTCGAACAGCGTGTAGTAGGTAGGCAGCACGATCAACGTCAACACGGTGGACGCCAGCAGGCCGCCCATCACGGTGCGGGCGAGCGGGAAATACTTCACCTCGAACATCGCGCTGTCGCCCCAGGCCAGGGGCATGAGGCCGACGACGGTGGTGGTCGCCGTCATCACGATGGGGCGGAAGCGCTCCCGGCAACCTTCGCGAATCGCCTCGGACCGCGGCAGTCCCTTGCGCCGCAGGTTGTTGATGTGATCGATGAGTACGATCCCGTTGTTGACGACAATGCCGATCAGCACCATCGAGCCAATCCAGGCCATCATGTTGAAGGGCGTGTTCGTTACGTAGAGGAAGCCCGCCACGCCGACCAGCGCGAACGGCAGCGAGAACATGATCGCGAACGGGTGGGACAGCGATTCAAACAGCGACGCCATCACGAAGTAGACCATGAACAGCGCCAAGCCGATATCCCACAAGAAATCGCTGCGGTCGGCGTCCTGCTGATTCGTCCAGAAGCTGTAGCTCCAACCGTATCCGGCCGGGTATGCGAGAAGGTTCATGACTTCCGTCATGACGGCCTTGCCCTCCTCGCGCTGTCCGCCGCGGTATTCCGCCCAGAAGGAGAGGTTCGTTCTGCGGTTTTCTCGCCGGATCCGGCTGGGCACCTGCTCGATTCTCAGTTCCGCGACTTGCGACAACAGGATGGGTTCGCCGTCCTGGCCGGCCCCGACGACCATCGATTTGAGATCGTCCAGGTCTTCGCGGTCTTCCGGCCGAAGTTGCACGAGGATGTCGACCTCCCCTTCGGGGGTGCGGAATCCGCGGATTTGCCGCCCGCGGACCACAATTCCCAGAACTTCGGAAACCGACTGCGGGGAAATGCCGTACTGCCTCGCCAACTCACGATGAAGACGAATCTGAACTTCCTCCTCGACGCTGTCGGTCGGCAGGCTCACGCGAGTGAATCCCGGACGGTCGAGCAGCAGCCGTTTGGCCTCTGCGGCAAGGTTCTGTAGCGTTTCCATGTCGTCGCCGAACAAGTTCGCGCGAAAGCCGGTGCGATCCTCTCCTCGCTGACTGCCGAGGGTGATCTCGGACCCCGGAATCGTCGGCAGCTTTTCTTCGATCTCTTCGCGGAACTTCTGGAGATCGTCGTGAGTGATGCGGTCGGTGTCGAAGAAGATCTCGGTGTGAGCGCGGTTGTTGTCGTATTCCGACCGGATATCCCTGATCTTCCAGCGCTCGCGGTTGTCCTCAAGGACTTGTTCGACCGGTATGACGTAGTCGTTGACGATCTTGGCGTAGTGGAAATTCTCGGTGAACTTGTAGCGGACCCGTACGTCTTGAATGTTGAGCGACTCGGGAGTCATGTTGGGGACCTTGTTCATGAGCAGCCAGCCGGCGCCTGCAATGAGAGCCGGCGCCAGGACCAGACCCACCAGCACACGGTGCTCGAGGGGCCAACCGACCAGCCGCAGATAGCCTTTGACGACCGTGCCGGCTTTCTCCGCAACGGGGGCCGGGCCCTTGGCTTGCGGTTTGATCGATTCGCGGGCGCCGGACCGTGAAAACAGTGAGCCGAACGCCTTCCCGAGCTGACGTTGCCAACGAGGTCGGGACCTCACGTCCACGCGCAGGAATCGCGCCATCGCCAGCGGGATGAGTGTCAGTGAAATGAACAGCGAGCACAGCAGGGCGAAGATGATCGATATCCCGGCATTTCCCAGGAGCATCGAATACTGCGACTCTTGACCGAAGACCAGCGGCACGAAGATGATGATCGACGTCAACGTGGCCGCGATGACCGCCATGATGACCTCCTGTGTTCCCACGCGGGAGGCCTTGACGCGATCCATGCCTTTTTCCAGTTTCTGGTAGATCGACTCCAGCACGACCACGGCGTTGTCGACAAGCATGCCGGTAGCCAGCATCAGGCCGAGCATCGTCAGCACGTTCAAGCTCTTGCCGCTGAAGTAGAGGAACCCGATGGCCGAGACGATGGAGAAAGGAATCGACAGGGCGATGATCATCGACGCATCGAATCGCCGCAGAAAGAGTACGAGCACGAAGACGGCCAGAATCGCTCCGAGAACGCCTGCGCTCAACAAACCCGAGAGCGATTTGACGATTTCCTTGCCCTGGTTGAACCACAACAAGAGATTGATCCCGCCCATCGACGGGTCGTTCTTCAACTCTTCGATCTTTTCGAGCACGCCGTTCGTCACTTCGAGGGTGTTCGCCTCGGAGGTCTTGCGGACCATGAACCCCAGTGAGTTTTGTCCGTTCAGGCGGCTTCCCGAAGACCGCGGCGGGGCCTCGTAGAGAATGTCCGCGACGTCGCGCAAGAGGAGTCCCCGGTCATTCACGGGGACCGTCTCGATATCGCTGAGCGAGAGAAGCGTTCCCTGCGTAAGGGCGCTGTACTGGACCTCGCCGTCGACGACGCGGCCGAGAGAGCGGTTGACGTTGATATCGTCGAGCTTGCGGAACATCTGGCCGACATCCGCGCGGTAACGCTTGATGTCATCGAGGCGCAGGTCGATATTGACTTCCCGCCGGCCTACGCCCCAGAACTGCACTTCGGCCACGCCCGGCACGCGCTCCAACGGCTTTTTCACCTTGAGGTCGAGGAAGTCCGCCGACTGCCGCAGATCGCGCTCCGACGAGAATGCTCCGAACATGACCGGCGCCTGCGCCGTGTTCCAGTTCCAGATGTTGATCCGCTCGACCTCATCGGGAAGCTCGTTGCTGATCAGATCGACCTTGTCCCGAACCTCGTTTCGAATCAGCCCCACCTCCCGGCCCCAATCGAAGTTCATCTCCACGCTTCCGTTGCTGCGCGAGGCGTAGGATTGGGCTCGCTGGACGCCGGGGATCGTCGCGAGCGTCTCCTCGAGGGGTTTCGTGATCGATTCCAGGGTCTGCAGCGGCGTGCTGTTCGGGTGGCTGACGCTCACATGCAGGAAGGGCCCCTCGATGTCCGGCATCAGCACCAGCGGAATCTTGAAGATGGAGATGCCACCCAGCGTGAGAAACAGCACGAAGACCATGCAGATGGTGACGGGGTAGCGTACCGAGAAACCGGCCAGACGGCTCCCCGCTTCGTTGCTCATGCCGGAGGGCGTGGCGCGCTTCGGCGGATCCGGAATCAGAGAACTCATTGTCTAGCCTGCCTTTCTCACCACGCGGTGAGTCGCAGTGCGTGAGAGGGCCGTTGAGACGAGGCGCGAGCCGCTTGGCGCGCACAGGTGTACTTGAACAGTACATTGAGCACGGCAAGCAAGCGCAACGAAGTCCTGGCGGTCGTATCGTGTGTTTCGACCGTCGGGTGCTGAGAAATGCAGGCTAGTCCCGCCCCCGCCCAAGTGCGGATCAATCACAGCTAAAAACCCACGTTGTGCCTTTCGCCCTACCTCTTCCATACAGTCGCACCGGCCTCGTTTCGACCTATCCGCGGCGAGGATCATGGGTTTTTACACTAGTTGCTCTCCTCACGCAGTGTCCCCCAGGATGGGTCCATCCGCTGTTCAACCGCGGGTTTCTCGTCCCCGTCCGCCACCGAATCCAACGCGCGTGGGCTGCGGTCGACAGCTTCATACACGACCGGAATCAGCACCAGGGTCAGCAACGTCGAAAACACCAGCCCGCCCATGACGGTAACCGCCATCGGCGCGCGGATCTCCGAACCCTCGCCCCAACCCAATGCCATCGGAAAGAGGCCGAGCACGGTGGTGAGTGTCGTCATCAGGATCGGCCGCAACCGAACCTGCCCCGCCAGCAGCACCGCTTCCCGCTTCGACGTGCCGCGTCGGCGGAGTTGATTGGTGTAGTCCACGAGGACGATGGCGTTATTGACCACGATGCCCGCCAGCACAATCACTCCCAGCAGCACCATCACGCTTACGGCGGTCCCGGTGACGAACAACGACAACACGACGCCAACCAACGCCAGCGGCACGGTGAACAGAATCACGAATGGATGCGTCAGGGATTCGAACTGCGACGCCATTACCAGATAGACGAGAAACACGGCCAGCACCAGGGCAAATTGCAGGCTGCTGAATGATTCTTCGGCTTCTTCGTTCTGGCCGGCCAGCCCGACGGTGGTATTGAGAGGTAATTCCGTGCGCAGATCCTGCAGTTCCGCTCGGATGTCGTCGGAGACGCTGTTCAGATCGCGGCCCACGAGATTCGCAGAAATCACCGCCGCTCGCTGCGAGCGGATGCGCCGCACTTCCGCGGGGCCGCGGGCGATGCGGATGTCCGCCACCGCGCCCAGCCTGATCGGAGCAGCAGGGGCTTGGACATTCTGCTCTTCCTCGGTTTCTTCCTGTCTGTTTTGCTGATTGCGCCTGTTGCTGTTGGCGCGGTTGTTCGCCGTTGCGGAGCGCACGGAAGTCGAACTCGAGACTGCGGATGCGCCGCTGCTGTTCTGCTCGTTGTTCTGTCCGGTAGTACGGTTCGGATTGCTGTTCCCTCGATCGTTGACCACCAGCGTCTTGAGGTCCGCAATCGTGTCGCGGTGGGACTCGTCGGCGCGAACGAGAATCTCGATCTGCTTATCTTCTTCGCGGAAGCGCGAGGCGACATCGCCTCGAATCTTGTTGCGCAGGATTTCGCCGATCCTCGTTTCATCCAGGCCGAGCCGCGCCAGCCACTCGCGGTCGAATCGCACCTGGATTTCGGGGCTGCCGAGCTTCGTCGTTGTTTGGATGTCGCTGAGCCCGGGAATCGTCTCCAGCCGCTCGATCACCATGGACGCCGCCCGCCGCTGGTCTTCGATATCGAAGGCGTACACCTCGACTTCGATCGCCGTCTTGAAGCTGAAGAGAGTGGGCCGCGCGAAGGTGTAGGCGGCATCGGGATAACCGGCCAGGGCCTCGCGCACTTGGGAGATCGTCCGCTCCTCGGCTTGGCGGTTCTCGCGGTCTTTCATCAGCACGAAAATCCGGCCCGAGTGCTCCTCGAGGGCGCTATGGCTGAACTGATTCTCATTGCTGCCCCCGACGCTCGTAAATACGGTTTGGACGTCGTCGATCGCCGCGACCCTTTTCTCGATGCTCTGAAAAACTCGATCGGTCGTATCCAGGGGCGTTCCTTCGGGAAAGCGGACCTCGAACGAAAACTCGCCCTGTGAGAGCGGCGGAATCAACTCGCCGCCCAGCGAACCGGACAGCAGAGCTGCGAGTGCGACGAGTCCGAGGACCGAGACGAAAACGAAGGGTTTGTTGTTCAGTGACGCTTCGAGAACCCGCGGATAGGTTAGATACAACGACTCGAAACCTCGCAGGGTCAGTTTCATCAGCGGCGAGATCAGAGTGAGCAGGAGTCTCCCGATTTCTCTGACGGCAAACCGCACTGCCCAAAGAATCGTCGGAATCGCCGCTGAGAAGACGGCCCAGACAATCCAGCGGCCTGCCGTAGACAGGTCGCGGTACACCAATCGGAAACCGCCGACGGGTTCAGCCTGTGCTACAGTGCCCTCCGTCTTGGTCTGCTGGTCGACTTCCTCCACCTCTTCCTGCCGCATCCGCAGTCCCAGGACCATCGGAATGAACGTCAACGCCACCAGCAACGACGCCAGCAGCGAATAGGTGATCGTCAGCGCCTGATCCTTGAAGAGCTGTCCGGCGATGCCCTCTACGAACACCAGCGGCAGGAAAACGGCCACGGTGGTTAAAGTGGACGCCGTCACGGCAAGGCCCACTTCTTTCGTCCCGCCATAGGCGGCCTCGGCCAGGGAGACCCCCTCGCGGCGGTGCCGCGCCACCGACTCCAGCACGACGATGGAGTTGTCCACAAGCATCCCGATGCCCAGCGCCACGCCGCCGAGCGACATGATGTTGAGCGTGATGTCGGTTTGGTGCATCAGCGCGAACGTCGCCATGATCGAGATGGGAATCGACATGCCGATGATGAGGGTGCTGCGGCCGTCCCGCAGGAAGATGAACAGGATGGCGGTTGCGAGCAAGCCCCCCAGGATGGCGGCTGTGCGAACGTTGTTGACCGACTCGCTGATGAATGAGGCTTGATCGAAGACGATCTCGTACTCCAGGCCCTGCGGGTAGAAAGGGCTTTTCTCCATGCCGGCCAGCTTGTCGCGGACATCCCGCGAGACCGTCACGGTGTTGGCGTCGCCTTCTTTATAGATCGCCAGCTCGACGCTTTCGCGGCCGTTGAGCCGGGCGATCACTTCACGGTCTTTCGAGCCCCGCCAGACGCGCGCCACGTCGCCGAGAACAACGTTGCGCCCCTGTTCGTTACGTACGATGATGCGCCGGATTTCGTCCACGGAGCGGAACTCGTTGAGCATGCGGACCATGTAGCGGGCGTCCTGGTCGTAGAGGCTGCCGCTGGCCTGGTTGAGATTCTCCTGACGCAGGATGTTCGTGACCTCGGTGATCGCGATGCCCAACTCGGCCAGACGCTTCTCGTCGACCTCGATGCGAATCTGCTCTTCTCGACCGCCGAGCACCTTGACGGCCGCCACGCCTTCCGTCGATTCGAGCCCTTGCTTGAGCTCCTTCTCAGCCAGGTAGCGCAGTTGGCTCAAGCTCAGTTCACCGAAGATTTGCATCCGCATGATCGGATCATGCGAGGGATCGAAGCGCAGCACGACGGGCTTCTCGGCGTCTTCGGGAAGCGTCAGGCCGTCGAGCTTCTCACGGACGTCCATGGCCGCGAAGTCCATGTTCGTGTTCCACGCGAATTCGAGGACGACTTCGGACTGATCGGCCCGGGAGATCGAGGTAAGTCGCCTCAGACCTGAAACGACGCCCACCTGCTCTTCCACGGGCCGCGTGATCAGCGCCTCAATTTCGGCGGGCGCGGTGTCGGGTAGTTCCGTCTGAATGGTGAGCGAAGGGTAGGAAATGTCGGGGAGAAGATTGAGCGGGAGCCGTTGTAGTGAAACGATCCCGAACAGCATGACCGCGGCGACGAACATCGACACGGTCACCGGGCGGCGGATCGCGGTCCTGGTGATCTGCATGAGTATGGGCCGCCGAGGAGTCAGCTTTCAACCGCGCGGATTTTCGAGCCTTCCTTCAGGTTGCCCTGTCCCGCCACGATGACGGCTTCTCCGGGACGAACGCCGGAGCGCACCTCCACCTCACTGGCGTTCTCGTAGCCGAGGGCGACCTTGCGCCGATGAGCGGTCTCGCCTTCGGCCGTGAAGATGTAGTTCTCCCCGTCCTCTTCCAGGATGGCCCGCTTGGGGATCAGAACGGCGTTCTGCCGCGTGTCGGTCCGGATGTTGACACGGACGAAGGCCCCCGGACGGAAGTTTCGATCGGCAGGCAGCAGCTCAACGGTTACTTTGACCGTTCCCGTGGAATCGTCGACGATCGGGCTGATCCGGGCGACGCGGCCCTGCGCCGAGTCTCTCTCGTTCGCTCCCAGCAACACGCTGGCTTGTTGCCCGGGCAGGATCAGGTCCGTTTCCTGCTCGGAAAAGTGCACGTCGGCGTAGAGCGGCGAAAAGGCGGCCAGCCGGAAGAGCTGCTGCTGGACGCGCACGCTTTGCCCCAACTCCACTTGCCGCTCGGTGATGTAGCCGCCAAAGGGCGCGGTGATGTTCGTTCGCGAGATCTCGAGGTTGGCCTGCTCGATTTGGGCTTCCAGCTCATCCACGCGATGGCCCAGCTCGCGGACGCGCGAGGCCGCCACGCGCTCGTCGTGCGTCTGATCGTCAAGTTGATAGCGAAGCTGCGCCACTTCCTGCTCGCTGACAAGCTGTTCTTTGAACGCCGTTTCCTTGCGGTCGAGTTCGGCCTTCGTGTTGGTGATCTGGGTGCGCCACTTTTCTTGCTCGATCTTCGCCTGCTCCAACTGGATACGTGCCTGGGCGAGTTGCTGCTTCGTGAGGGTAAGGTTGATCTGAAGGTCGGTATCGTCGAGCGTGCACAGGGCTTGGCCCTTGCGCACCAAGTCTCCTTCTTCCACGAGCAGGTCCTCGACGACCCCCTCCACGCGGGCCATCACCTCGATGTCGCGTCGCGCTCGGAGATTCGAGGTCGAGGAGAGGTAGGAGGAGATCGGTCCCGACCAGGCCTCGGAGATCTCGACCGGTACGGCTTCTTCGGTCTCTTCCTTCTTTTCGGCCTTGGCGGAGTCTTTCGAACCGGCAGTCGTGATTCCCCAAGAGCCGCCGGATTCCACTCCGTAATAGGTCCCCGCGCCCGCCAACAGCAGCAACGCGAGGATTCCGTAGGCTTTGAGACGAGGACCCATGATGTTATGTCGCTGTGAGTCGAACAACTGTTACAGACGTGGTTGCCGGGTTTCCCCAGGATGTGTCCCCGTACCGGGAGTCTTCCGGGTAACCGGGCCAACGAACGCCTTATTGCTCATTATCCGGGATGGACATTTGTTTAATACGTAAGTGGGCAGCCGCAGGTTCCCGGGTTGGCAAAAAACACGACAGCCCAGTGACGCCGAGGATCCCATTCAGGTTAGACGCTCCGAGGGCGTCATTTGTTTGCATTGATGCACTTGTTTTCTCACTTCATCGCCTGCTTTGCTCCGGAGGCCGGCTCGCGGGCGGAGCCGGTTCCGTCAACGCACCACGAAGATCACGGTTACATGCCGCGAGCGAATCGGACTGCCTTTGACCGTTCACCGGGGGGCCTTGTGAAGCGACCGAGCTTGAAGGCCACGGTCGTCGCACCAGGAGAGCATGCAATACATGTGGCCATGGCGGCCACAGGCGGGGTGCGGGAACCGCTGCCGCGTATTCCCGAACGCGGTGGATCGACCTTTGCCGGTTCACTCTGAAAGCGAGCCGGCGAAGGTTCGACGCGAACCGATGGGCGTCATCGCGGCAGGCCTTGCCCCGGCAGCCAAGTTAGCCGTTGCCGCCTTTGGATCCACCCTCAGGGATCTTCGATGTGACTTCTGCTGCTCGGCAGTCCTCCCGGTCAGTTGCCTGTCCGTTCCGGCCGGTACTGGCGCAGCACCGGCCGGTGGCCGGAACCGACCAGCAGAGGAACTCCCTCAGCCCGCACCAGCTTCACGAACGAGACCTTGGGCTCCTGCTGCTGCGTCGCGGGATTGTACAAGTTGTAGTACCAGAACCCTTCCCCGAAGATCGAGGCGGCTTCGATCGCGTCCCGCCCGTCGAACAACAGTTCCGGGAATCGCCCCGATCCGGCGAAGCTGCTTTCGCTCCCGCTGAATAAGGTCGTGCCCGTTTCCGCATTGATCCCGAAGACGTAGATCGGGCCCTGCTTCCAGCGGGGATCGTTTGACAGCACTGGACCTGCAAAATACCCGGAGGTTTCGACCGTCATCGCCGCACAGTTCACGAATTCCCGCAGTTTCTGATCGTCGGAATTGCCCCGCAGAGCCGCCGCGTTGACCTCGTCCGGCTCGCAGGCGCCCGGGAAGTCGGGAGCGTAGATCCCGGCCCCGATCGCCGCGCGCTCCCCGTTCCAGTCCACCTCGATCACGTACGAACTCTTCGGCTGCTCCCTCCCCGTCGCCGGGTTGTTGAACGCGTAGTAGATCCAGCCCTCATCGACCAGCGACATGATGCGGTGCAGCTCGTAGTAGTAGTCGTTCCCGAAGCCGTCGATCGACTCTCCCCAGGGCATGCCCTCGCGG
>JAPPLB010000167.1 GCA_028819575.1 Bryobacterales bacterium
TGCTTGCCGTGCTCAACGTACTGTTCAAGTACGCCTGCGCGCGCCAAGCGGCTCTCGCCTTTTTCCTCCGCCCGGCTTGCGCCTAGGTCCTGACGGCCCTCTCACGCACTTCGCCTCGCCACGTGGCGAGAAAGGCAGGCTAAAGTCGTGGCGAGCAAACCGATCAGTCGTCCGGGCAGCCTTCCAACGCGAACACAACGATAGAGTCATCTTCGAAACGTGGCTCGCCGCAAGACTGCGACAGGTCCGCTCGCATCCGTTGATATTTCTCGTCAGTGATGCCGCCCAGGCGTCTTACTCGTCTCCGCTGAACCATGTCGCCGGGATCGGATGACGCCAGCATGCGCTCGCGATAACTCTGTATTCGTTTCTTGTGAATCACCACGAATGCGAAGCCGAGACTTTTGAGTCGTCCCGCATCGACCGATCGTTCCAGCCTGGGAATCCCTGTCAGATCGCTGAGCGCCGGTTCCTCTTCGATAAACGATTGCGCGCGGGGAGCGATGGTTGAGACGTAACCGCCATTGATCGGACGACCGTGAACCGTCTGAGCGACAAGGTTGTGAGCCGAGCGGCTGCGTTGGTTCGACGGGATGTCAAAGACAGCAGCGTCTTCCGAATTGGCCGCCAACTGATCGTAGATCGGCGACGTCTCGACCGGGCGGGTCGGCAGGGGCAACCAGGAATACTCGACCAGAATCGCCAAGGCGAGTAAACCGAACTTCCAATCCGGTTTCTTGCGAAACGCCGTCCATCCCAAGCCGGTCAAGACCGCCAGTCCCAGGCCCGTGAGGATCATGAAACGGTTCGCGACCCGCAACAGGTCAAAAATGGGAAGCTGCTCAAGCAGGTAGAAGGGCAAGGTGACGGCCTCGATGACTTCATGTCCCCAATAGGGGTGGCGTCCGAGCGCCAGCACGGTCGCGCCGAACGCGAACAGCGCCCAGTAAATCGCCCCCGGACGCCGTCGCAGCAAGGCCAGGAAGACAAGCAGCAACGGGACAAAGCCCAGGTAGGCGACAAAGCCAGGGGAGCGGTAGGGTTGATCGAGATACGCGCGGGACGCCATGTCACCCCACAGCGAGTGCCCATAGTGGGGGACAAAGAGATATGCCGCTTCGATGCCTCGGTTTTGCGGCGGCTTGTGATAGTAAGCGTCTTCCACGAATGCCATTTCGACCATTAGAGGCGACAGCAACGGCATGATGAGCAGAAAAGCAAACAGGCCGGCCAGTATCCAGTTGCGAAGCAGCAGACGACGCGACCGTGACCGACGAATGAAATCAACAACAGCCATCGGAATGAGGGCCAATACCAGCTTCAAACCGGAATGCCAGCTACAAAGCGCGTTCAACGCAAAGCAAAGACCGGTTCGGACGACATTGCCCGATCCGCCCATGCGGTCAAGCCGGACGAAATAGAAAAGGGTCAGCGGGATGAACTGCAGTGAGACGAGATTCAAGTGCTCCAGAATCTGCTCCATCGTCTGCGGGAAAAACGCGAAGACCAGCCCAGCCAAAAACGCGCCTCGCGCTTCCGAGGTCAATTCACGCACGAGCAGATACATCCCGAAACCGGAAATCCAGAGCGCCAGGAGGATGCAGAAGTTGTAGGCCGCCGCCGGGCCAAGGGTGGCCGTGATCGGAAGAGCGATCAGCATGTTGAACGGCGAATGCGTGTGGAAGATCAGTTTGCCTCCGGTCGGATGGAAGATCAGCGGACTGAAGTAGGGATGCTGCCCAAGATCCAGCAGCGCCGTCTTCCACCACCAGAAATTCCAGTAGTTCTGCCATAGATCGCCGGCGCCTCCAGGCACCGAACCGATGAAATCAGCGGTGAGTGGCCAAGTCATCAGCACGGCCAGCGCGAGATACAAGCCGGCCACGATCCGTGAGCGACCCAGCAGCCGTTCGACGCGGGTCTGCGCAGAATGGTCGGTCATCGAGGAACAGAAAGGAGCACCGGCGGTCGGCATCAGCGCCGGTCAGCAGGAAGGCGCGTTTGTGATCGCCCCGCGCGTCTTGAACCAACGATCATAGCAGCGGTCCCTGCGCGGAAACGCAACGGCGCGGGTGTCACCAGGTCAGCGCATGCCCGTCGCGCCGCGGGTCAGCCCCGCCGGCCAGCGACCCAGTAAGGGGATCGCGGTAAACGCCCTGCACTCCACCCGCATTGCCCGGCTTCACCAACCTGTGTCCAAGTCCATGCAGGTCCTCGAAGACCTGCGCTGGAAATCCCAATTCCAGATACGTTCTCGAGTCGGACGGAACCGGTGCTCGACCACCGCTACGGTTGACCATCATGCGCGGCGACGCGATGGCATGCTGCACGTCCATGCCATAGCCAAGAACCTTCGTAATCACCTGCCCAACCGTCTGAGGGATCGTATACCCCCCTGCCGCTCCGACGGCCATCAACAGCTTGTCACCCTGCATAACGATGGCCGGCGTCATCACGCCCTTGGCGCGCTCGCCGCCCTCAAGCAGATTCACGTGGTCCTGTGGGTCGAGCACAAAACCGTAGCGATGACCATTGTTAAGGAAGATGCCCGTGTCACCCGCGATCACACCACTTCCGAATCCGCTGACCAGCGACTGCGTAAAGGCAACCGCGTTGCCCCAGCGGTCGGCGGCGGCGAGGCTGGTGGTGCCGACGGAGGGCAGCAGCGGTCCGGGAAACGCGGCCGCTTTCTTGCCGTCGATCTTCTTCCGCTGCTCGGCGGCATAGGACTTCGAGATCAGGCGCTCTACCGGGATGTCCGCGTCTTCCTTGCCGGTGTTGTAGCGATCGTCGTCGGTCAGCGCGAGCTTTGCCGATTCGATCCAACGATGTGCGAAGTCGGTCGAGTAGAGGTCGAGATTCTCGAGATCGAAACCCTCCATGATGTTCAAGAGCTGGAACATCGACAGCCCGCACGAACCCGGAGGCATCGCGTAAAGCCGATGCCCGAGAAAGTCAATCGAGATCGGATCGCGCCAACGCACATCGAAGTTCTCGAAATCGCCCTTCGTGAGAATCCCGCCGTTACGCTGAAAGAACCGGACCACTTCACCACCCAAATCGCCCTTGTAGAAGTCGTCGGCGCCATTCAGGGCAATTCGGCGGAAGCTGCGGGCAAGGTCCTTTTGCTTGATCACTTCGCCCATGCGCGGCGGACGCCCGTGCGGCAGGAAGACGCGCGCCGACGTGGGAAACGCGGCCAGCTTGTCAGCCATGCCTCGCAATGACAGCTCGTCGTACTTCGAGATCACAAAGCCTCGTTCCGCCAACTCGATCGCCGGCTCGAAGACGTCACCCAGACTCATCGTGCCGTAACGGTCGAGCGCTGCCGCCCAGCCCTTCAAAGCGCCCGGGACGATCGGCGCGAGATAACCCTGGTCGCAATCCTTCTCGGTGAACATGTCGAGCCGCGCGGCCGACGGGCTCTTGCCCATCATGTCGAGCCCTACGACTCTGTCCTCCGCCGCAAGGTAGATCAGCATGAACCCGCCGAATCCGCCCATGCCCGACATGTAAGGCTCCGCCACGTTCAGCGCAGCGGAGGCCGCCACGATGGCATCGATGGCATTGCCGCCATTCATCAATATGCGCAGGCCTGCCAGGGAACCGTGCTGGTCGGCGGTCGCCACCGCGCCGTTTCGGCCCCAAACGACGCGATGCGCCTTACCCTCGAGCTGAGGGTGGTCAAAGCGGACCGTGTCCCCAACCTGTTGCGCATTTACGAGAGACGCGGCTCCTGCACCGAGCCCGATAGTGGATAGAAAACGGCGTCGATTCATCATTTCTTCTCCCTCGATGCCAAGTCCGTCAGGGACGAGGCAGGTACTGAACGTCTATAGCCGCGGTTTCGGCGGCTTCACCGGCTCCCAAGGGAGCACACCCTTCACGCGCATGCGCCGGCGGAACACCTTGTCGCCAGCCGTAACATACAGCGTTTGCAGATCGGGTCCTGCGAAGACAGCATTCGATAACGGACCCGGCTGCGGCTTGCCGATGATACCAACCACACGCCCCGGCTGATCGCAAATCTGCAACCCGACGAGGCTAGTCACGTAGAGATGACCGTCACCTGCCATCGTCATCCCGTCCGCACCGCTGCGGCTTGACCGGTCGGGCGTTTCAAGGCGGTAGAACGGTTGTCCGTTGGCCAACGAGCCGTCTCTCTGAATCTGAAACGACCAGACCCATTTGCCCCACGAATCCGCCACCGTCAACAACGACTGATCCGGTGACAGCATGATGCCGTTCGGCCTCTCGATGCCTTCGTGCACGACACGCTTGTTGCGGTCGCTGTCGACGAACCAGACTTTCTTGTTGCGGGGGTCCGTGAAGTAGATCCCGCCCTTTGCGGTCACAACCAGATCGTTCGACTGCACATCGTCGACGACGGTTTCCTCGCCTCCGTCCGGGGCGTAAGCCACGATTTTCCCACGGCCGTTCGCACAGGCATAGAGCTTGCCGTCAGGGCCGAACATCAACCCGTTCGCCGCACCGGTGTTCTCCTGGAAGACTGTTACTATCCCCCGCGTGTCGACCTTGTGAATGCGGTTGTTGGGAATGTCGGTAAAGAAAACGTTGCCGCTCTTGTCGACTGCCGGACCTTCGGTAAAGCGATGCCCCTCACTCACAAGTTCCCACTCGGAATCCGGATGGAGCATCTCGGTGATCAACTGCCGCACGCCTACTGACGTCGGCTTCCTGATCGGAACGCGATGATCGCGCCACAACCAACGCAGGGCATCGGGATAGATGGAACGGCCATGCTTGTTGTCGTGCCCTCCCTTACCGGCTACCCACTTCGTTTCGTAGCCGGCAAATTCGAGAGCCGCAGCCATGCCCTGGTTGGCGAGCCACCAACTGCCGGCATAGTGGTTGAGGTCGTTCGAGCCGTCCTGGAGGAACACGCGCAACGGCTTCGGTTCCATCTTGCGAATGAGCGTGGGATAGACTTGCCCTCCTCGCAGGTTGGTGTAGCTCCCAATGAAGCTCAGCACACGCCGAAAGGCGGCCGGCCGATTCCAGGCGACGGTGAAGGAGCAGATCGCCCCGGAGCTGAGACCGCAGATCGCGCGGTCATTCGGGTTGTCCGAGAGGTTATAGCTCTTGCCAACCTCCGGCAGGATCTCCTCGATCAGAAACCGAGCATAGCGGTCACCCAACGCGTCGTATTCGAAGCTGCGGTTGTAGCGCGACTGCTGATTTTCGCCAAGTGCGGGCAGAACTCCCGGGCTGATGAAGATACCGATCGTCAGCGGCATCTCCCCTTTGTGGATCAGGTTGTCGAAAACAGTCGGAGTGAACCAACCCTTATCCCGATCGTCACTGACGTAACGGTGCCCGTCTTGAAAGACCATCACCGCGGCAGGCCTGTCGGCTGTGTACTGCGCCGGTGCATAGACCCAGTAATCGCGTACTGTGCCGGGGAAGATCCTGCTCGTCCACACATGCCTGGTGACTCTCCCTGTCGGCACTCCGGCCTGAGGCTCGAAATCGGGCCCGAGCGGGTACTCCTCGCCCGTCAACATCACCGGCAGCCAAAAGCAGAGAAACAGAATCAGTAGAGCGGCTCGGGGCATCTTTTTCTCTCGGCGCGATTATAGCCCCACTTCGGGTACGGAAGAAAATCCAACTGCCATGCCGTGTGCGCTATGATGCTTCGCGATTATCGATGCAACCCCATCTCAGCCGCCGCGCCTTTGCGCACCTGGCTATCGGTGCAACAGCCGCAGCCCTGTCGTCCAGCGGCTGCAGTCTCCGCAACAAGCCCCGCCGCCTCGGGGAAGCGCCCAACATCATCCTCGCCATGAGCGACGACCAAGGCTGGGGCGACACGGGTTACAACGGCCACCCTCACCTGCGTACGCCCTATCTCGACGAGATGGCACACAAGGGTCTGCGGTTCGACCGTTTCTACTCCGCCTCCCCCGTCTGCTCACCTACACGCGGCAGTTGCCTCACTGGACGCCACCCCTATCGTTATGGCATTTTTCATGCCAATTCCGGTGATGGCGCTTCGTTCTATCCGCTCCCGTCCGAAGAGTTGACACTCGCCGAGGCTCTCAAGCCTCTGGGCTATGCCAGCGGACACTTCGGCAAATGGCACCTGGGAGACTTTCAGGGCGAGAAAAAATCGTCGCCCTCCGACAATGGTTTCGACGAATGGTTCTCAACGGTACGCAAAACTCCAACGTACGACCCGGAAGGCTATTGGTCGAACGGCGAACCCGTTACGGACGTACTCGAGGGTGATGACTCGACTCATATCGTGAGCCGCGCGCTGGACTACATCCGGCGCAAGGTCGATGAGTGCAGGCCTTTCTTCGTGACGCTTTGGTTTCACACACCCCACTTGCCCATCATTTCAAAGGGCAACCACCGCACCATCTACGGTGGCCATGCCGGCCAATCGCCGAACTACTGGGGCGCGATCAGCGCCATGGATGAACAACTCGGCCGGCTGCGGCGTGAACTGCGGCGGATGGATGTCGCAGACGACACGATGATCTGGTTCTCGAGTGACAACGGACCGGAAGGGGCAGAACAGTCCCCTGATCAGCCCGGGGCCACGGGCGGTCTTCGAGGCCGCAAACGCAGCCTCTTCGAAGGCGGAATTCGCGTCCCAGGCCTGCTTGAATGGCCTTTGCGCATCCCGGAAGGCCGAGCCACCACCATTCCTGTGGTCAGCTCGGACATTTATCCAACGATTCTGGATGCATTGGACCTGACTCCTGGGAATCAACCTGAACCGATTGACGGGATCAGCCTGCTGTCCCTGATCGAAGGCGACATGAGCGAACGTTCCAGCAACATCGCTTTCGAAACTGATCGTCATGGTGAGCGCATTCCTAAACTCGCGCTCATTGGCAACCGCTACAAATTGATCTCCCGATTGGATGACTCACCGGATCTACTTTTTGATCTCGTGGACGATGTGAAGGAAGCGAATAACATCGCGGATGAGCGCCCCGGGATTGTTGCGGCAATGCGGAGGGAAATGGAGGAATGGCGCGCGTCCTGTGACGCAAGCCGCAACGGCAGCGATTACCTGGCAGCCCGTGGTAAAAGTCACGCGGGCGGCGTTACGCGCCGGGGCCCGATGAAGTAACGCCTGGTCGTTCCAGGAACACGGCGCTGCACCCTCTGTGCCGATGACCGGAGGCGGCGCGTAACCCTTTGGGCGACGGACATTTGCGCTCGTCGGCTTTGTCGTTCGTCGGAGGAGATCACCCGGATCGCCATCCTCCTCACTTCGCGCCGAGGATGAGCAGGAGCCCGCCGCGCCTACCACGCGACTTTTACCACGGACTGCGAGCCCACCCCCAGGAGGACCGTGCTTCCTGAGGTGTTCAGAGGGTTCGAACCAGGCTTTGGGTTGACCGGGAGCACAATCCGAGGAGCTTGTGCAGCGCTACAGTACGGTGTTTCGAAGAAATCCTCTGACGCTGCCAGCATCAGGAACTCCAGTTCCGGTAGAAAATGACCGCTGCGAGAACGCAGAGGACGTACGCGAAACGGCGCTGCAGTACCCGTGGGTCGGATCGCAGCGTGATCCGTGGACCGATTTGAGCTCCCACTGCTACCAACACGGCCGGAATGAGCGTAGAGGACCAATCCAGAGACGACGCCGCAATGTGTCCGGCGAAACCGCTTGCCGCGGTCAACATCACCATGAAGGATGCACAGCCGAAGGCGATTTCGATGGACATCCCGAACAGCAAAACCATCAACGGGATCTTCAGAAAGCCCCCAGCAGTGCCCGTAAGTCCGCTCATGACCCCGATCACGAACCACAACGGCAGACCGGCGAGCAGATTCACGACATATCGTTGACCTCCCAACTCTCGATGCCAGCGCCAGGGAGCCGCATCACTCGCGACTTCTCTGCCGTTGCCTCCGTAGTTCTTGAACATCGATACGGCAGCCAACAGTACGACTGACCCCAGAAAGACCATCAGCAACTCGGGAGAGAACCGATATGCGTACAGCCCGCCCAAAAACCCTCCCGTACCAGCGGCCATTTCGAGCACGATCGCCATCGGCCAGTCAATCCGCCCCGCACGGCCGAAGATGATTGTCGAACTCAATGCCGTAAGCACAATAAAAAGCTGACTGCGTGCGGCCGCGAGGTGGAAATCGACGCCGAAGAACACCTGAACCGGCGTATAGAAGACGCCTCCGCCCTGGCCGTGCATCGAAAAGACCAAGGCGCTTGCCCCGAGAATCAGGGCCATCGACAACAGCTTGAAGCTCAACATCTACTAAGGAGTATCGGTAAAGCGGGGTCTCCCCTTCGTGCCCCGAGTGCGAGAGGAGAGAAACCACCATCGCAAACCAGGACGCTACCTCGCAACCTGATCGCAGCCCCCCGGACTCGTTCTCCTGAATCGCATGTCAAGAACCGTGCCGCGCACTGCCCAGCACGGCAGTGAAGGATAGCGGGCAGTCCTTTTCAAAAATCAAACTTCTCCTGGGGCCGTCTTCCGACTCGCTCTCTCCACCGTCTCGGTCATCCAGGCTTTGAGGCTTTTCCCTGGGTATCGGCGGGGGCGGCGGCCACCCGATTGGCGAACAGGCAGCGGTTTTTACGAGAAGCGAGAAACGAGACCGGTCGTGCCGGACTCGCCTGCCGTCCGCACATCTCGAACACCTGTTGTTCTGACGCGCTGTTGTCGAAACCCGGTAGAACGCGGCAATGCAGATCGAGCAAATTTCAAACGACCTGCTCCCAACGGCCTGAACGTGACGCCTTCTCCACGGCGTGCAGAACCTTTTGATTCTTGAGGCCGTCCTCGAAATCGGGGTGAACCTCTCCGCCCGACGCCAGGGCCGTCAGAAAGTCATTCACGCTATGCGTGAAGCTGTGCTCATATCCGAGGATGTGACCGTCCGCCCACCAATGATCGGCATACGGGTGCTTGCCTTTCGAGCAGGCGATGATCCTGCGAAACCCCTCGACGTCGTCATTGTCGTCGGCGGACAAAAAGTCGAGATTGTTGAGGTTCTCCAAGTCGAATGACAACGACCCCTTGCTGCCGTTGATCTCGAATGCGTTGTGGTTCTTGCGTCCCAACGCGAACCGCGTCGCCTCGAGAGTACCGAGCGCGCCGTTGGCGAAGCGAACGCACATGACAACGGCATCGTCCACGGTGACCGGCTTCTTTTCCTCGGACCCTGGTACGGCGGGGCGCTCCTTGATGTAGGTAGCCATCGCGGATGAAACTTCCGTGATGTCGTCGCAGAGATAGTGGGCGAGGTCGATGATATGCGACCCCAGATCGCCGAGAGCGCCTGAGCCTGCGAGATTCTTGTCGAAGCGCCAGAGCATTTGCAGTTCCGGCGACATGGCCCAGTCCTGCAAGTAGCGCGCTCGGAAATGGAAGATCCTGCCGAGCCGACCTTCATCGATCAGCTTCTTCGCCAGCGTCACGGCGGGAACACGCCGATAATTGTGCATCAAGAAGTGCCGGACTCCGGCTTCGGAGACTGCCGCGGCCATTCGCATCGCTTCCTCGAGCGTGTTTCCGAGCGGCTTCTCGCAGACAATGTGTTTCTTTGCCTTGGCCGCTTCAAGCACCATAGGATCGTGCCAGTCGCCCGGCGTGCAGATATCGACCAAGTCAATGTCCTTGCGGTGCATGACGGCTCTCCAGTCCGTCGATGCCTCTTCCCAGCCATAAGCATTCGCGGCTTCCTTGGTCTGTTCCGGGTCCCGACCGACGATCACTTTCATCTCGACTCGAGGGGCTTCGGGGAAGAACATGTTCACACTGCGATAGGCTTGGCTGTGCGCCTTGCCCATGAACTTGGTTCCGAACAACGCTACTCGCACGGACATGATTCGATCAACTCCATTGAATCGATTTTGCGGCGAAGGGGAGATGTTCAGATGAACATCTCTTCGTCCTGCGTGGCTTGGTCGACCGAGGATCGGCGCCGGCCAGCGAGGGCATCGATCATCGCCGCGATGCCGACTCCTACCGCTCGAATCTGCTTGACCGGGGTCAGCAGGGCTTGCTGCAACGAGAGACTGGTCTGTTGCACCCGCTCGAGCAGGATCTGAACGGTTTCGTCGACTTTCTGCACCTGAAGCTGCGTGGTCTTCGAGAGTGCATCGATCGTAGCGTCGACCTTGTCGACCTGCGCTTTGGCAACTACCGTCAGTTCGCGTACCTGCGTCAGAATCTCGGTTGATTCCCTACCCACATCTTCGAGAGTCTTTTGGGCTTCTTCCGCCAACGGCTCCCAGCGGTCGAGGAACGTGTTGACCCGCGTTTTCAGACGGCGGATCGACAAACAGATTCCGATCAGCGAAGCCATCTGGACGAGCAGGGCGATGGCGGCGACGCCGGTAAAGGCCGCCATAATCTGCAGCAGCACTATCTCGTTGTCCATTCTTTGACCTCAGGGGACCGGAGTCGGCCGCCCGGACTTTCGAAGTCTCTACGACGAGTCCCCCATCTCCGTCTCTTCAGAAGCCGCTTCCTGATAGGCCCGGCGGCCTGCTTCGAGAGCGGCCGCGAGCTGTTCGCGCTGAGCCGCTACGCTGCTGCGTCCCCGCTCGAGAATCTCCTCCGCCTGATGACGCAACTCACCGCTCCGATGCCAAAGAAAGTTGCGACCCTCGCTCGCGCGATCGCGCAAGTCTCCCATCAACTCTCCACCTGGCTTGGGGGCGAACAGCAACCCGACGGCCGTCCCTACACCCAGCCCCAAAAAGAAGCAAGACAGCTTCGAATCAGCCATAAGCCGCTACCTTACCGTTGCGTTTGGGGCAGCGTCGCAAGGCTGATGTTAGCACATCGTTCTGGAGACCCGGGAATCCGCATCTCAATCCGCGTGAAGGAGAATTCTCCTTGTAGAAGGTCTGCGCCGGACGAGCCGTGACGCGCCCCCTTTGCATTTGCCAAAGAGACGGAAATCGCTACTGACCCACCCTATACTTACGGACAGGATCTGTGCGGCCACAACCCGGTTGGCTTTCATGCGGCCGACGTTGCACACTGGATAAACCTCGATACGGCGTCCTGATCACGCCAGAAGGGAAAAGGCACATGAATCACAGAAATCATCTTGGGCACCTGACAACGGTGCTATTGCTGCTTGCAACGATCTCCACCGGGGCAACACTTGCGGCCGCCGAGAATCGGCTGTTCGAGATCCGCACCTATACAACACACGAGGGGCGACTCGACGCCCTCCACAAGCGGTTCCGGGAACACACGAACAGCATTTTCGTGAGGCACGGCATGTCTCTGATCGGCTACTGGACTCCGACCGAGGGTCCGGAATCGGAGAACACTCTGATCTACATCCTGGCTTATCCGAACAAAGAAGCTCGAGATACGGCTTGGAAAGCCTTTCGAGACGACCCTGAGTGGAAAAAAGCCCGAGCCGAATCGGAGAAAGACGGCAAGATTGTCAAGGAAGTGAAATCACAGTTCCTTGCAGCGGTCGACTACTCGCCAATCCAATAGCGTCAGGTCGTCTGCGCAGGCTTGCGGACCATCAACGCCAGCATCGCTCCGACAACGGCAAACACGGTTAGAGTCACGTAGACCTCGTTGTAACCGGCGGCCAAATCTCCGGCGGCTCGGGCCTTATCCATAACGCCCGCGAAGTACCCGGGGACGAAGTAGCCTGACAGACCATAGGCCGTAAAGACGATTCCGTAGTTCGCGCCGACGTTCCTGGCGCCGAAATAGTCCGCGGTAAAGGAAGGTAACAGCGCGAGGTAGCCCCCAAAGGCGAAGCCCACCATGCAGAGTCCGATCAACACCTGCCAGAAGCCGCTTGCCGATCGCAGAAGGAAAAGGCAGGCGACGAAATAAACCGCATACATCGCAACGGTAGTGGTGTTACGGCCAATCTTGTCCGAAAGACTGCCCCACGAGAGTCGGCCAATGCCGTTGAAGAAAGACATCACACCCAGAGCCGCGCCGCCTGTCAGCAGTGCGCCTTCAGCCGCGATCTCGCGAATGATGGGGGAGGCCTGACCGATCGCGACGAATCCGATGGACGTTCCGAAGGCGTAGAGAATCCACAAAACGTAAAACTGCCAGGTTCTGAGCATCTCACCCGGAGAGAAGTCCTGTTTCACACCTGCGCCTGCCGCGGCTGCCGGAGGCTCCCAGCCTTCAGGCTTCCAGCCGGCCGGGGGAACTCGATAGATCTGCGCTGCGCCGATCACGAAAACGTAGAACACCACCGCCATGATCATGAAGGTTCGAGGAATCGACTCGGCGAACATCGTTGCGTCCGAACCGATGAGCGACTCCAGCAAGGGCGCGAAGATGAGCGACCCGGCGCCGAACCCCATCACCGCCAAGCCGACGATCATGCCGCGCTTGTCAGGAAACCACTTCACACAGGTGGCGATCGGGGTGACGTAAGCAAACCCGACGCCCATTCCTCCGATGACGCCATAGGAGATGATCAGGCCGGGCGACGTGTCGCCAATCAGCGCGGCCAACAGGCATCCCGTTCCAAGCAAGAAGCCTCCCACGCTGCCGACAAGACGCGGCCCCTTCTTGTCCTGCCAGAAGCCGGCAATGACCATCGCAATGGTGAAGAAGAGGAGCGAGAACCGGAAAGGAGCAATGCTCATTTCCTTCGACCAGTCATATAGCGTTTCCATCGGAACCCGAAAAACGCTCCAGGAGTAAAGCACGCCCAAACAAAGCTGCATCACCAGCGCCGCGCCCACAAAGCGCCAACGATTTCCGACAGGTTCCGCCATTCTCAGGATCTCCCCTCTGTCGACTCAGCCGAGCCGACCAAAGCGTAAAGATGCTAGCACAGGGAGCGTGACGAAACTGACGGCCATCGTTTTGCCGCAATCGTTGTGCATACAGACTCCTCTTGACGGCCAGGATTCAACGAGCGGATCGAGTTCCGCCTGTCCGTCGCGACGGTCAGCCGACTGTTTCTCATCTTCCGACACCTCAGCAGCCAAGCGCCCGCTGGTTCCTCGTCAGGTTTTCGGCCTGCGAACGCCGGACGGCACCAAGTGACATGCGCAAAGGTACTTCCCGAGGCCCTTGCTATATTGGTCATTCATAGACGCTTCCCTGCCCCGTTCCATGGAAATCAAAAAGGTTTACGAACCCCGGCAGATCGAGCCGAGTTGGGCTCAGTCGTGGGTCGAAGACGAGCTTTTTGTCGCCGACAACGATGGCGATCAACCCACCTACAGTTTGGTGGCGCCCCCGCCCAACGTTACCGGCGCACTGCACATCGGCCACATGTACGAAATTGCGCTGACCGACATCACGATGCGATGGCGGCGCATGAAGGGCAACAACGTGCTGTGGCTTCCCGGCACCGACCACGCAGGCATCGCGACCCAAATGCTGGTCGAGCGACACCTTGGCGAACAGGGCATCGACCGCCGCGAGATCGGTCGAGAGAAGTTTCTCGAGCACGTGTGGGCCTGGAAGGAGGAATACGGAGGGCGCATCATCAGGCAGTTCAAGCGCATCGGCGCAAGCTGCGATTGGACCCGCGAGCGCTTCACCATGGACCCAGGCCCGTCGCGCGCCGTACGTGAAGCCTTTGTGCGCCTCTATGAAAAAGGACTCATCTATCGCGGAGAGTATCTGATCAACTGGGACCCGGGAACACTTACGGCACTGTCGGATCTCGAAGTCGTCTACGAAGAGCAGCAAGGCCATCTGTGGCATATCCGCTATCCCGTAACCGGCTCGGAGGAGCATGTCGTCGTCGCCACGACACGTCCCGAAACAATGTTGGGCGACACGGCAGTCGCCGTTCACCCGAATGACGAACGTTACAAGCACATGTGGGACATGACCGTCACGCTGCCGCTGATGGATCGCCAACTCCCCGTGATCCGCGATGAATTCGTTGATCCCAAGTTTGGGACCGGCATCGTCAAGGTGACGCCTGCGCATGATCCGAACGACTTTGCTTCGGGCAAGAAACACGGTTTGCCCTTTATCACTGTCCTCGACGAAGATGCCTCTATCAACGAGAACGGCGGCGCGTATCAGGGCATGCCGCGCTATGAGGCCCGCAAGAAGATCGTGGCTGATCTGAAAGCCCTCGGCCTCGTTGAAAAGATCGAGGAGTACACCAATAATGTCGGCCTCAGCCAGCGTTCCGGGCAGATCGTCGAGCCGCGTGTATCGACGCAATGGTTCGTCAGGACGAGGCCGCTTGCCGAGCCTTCGATCGAGGCAGTTGAATCGGGGCGCATGGAGATCATCCCCGATGTGTGGCGCCGTAACTACTTCGAGTGGATGCACAACATCCGCGATTGGTGCATATCGCGACAGCTTTGGTGGGGCCACCGGATCCCCGCATGGCACTGCAAGACGTGCGGGGAGACCACTGTCGCGCGGGAGGATCCAACCGAATGCTCGAAATGCGAAAGCGATCAAATCGAGCAGGACCCTGACGTCCTCGACACCTGGTTCAGCTCCGGTCTGTGGCCTTTTTCGACAATGGGCTGGCCGGACGAGACACAGGATCTCAGGACCTTCTACCCGACATCGTTGCTGGTTACGGGATTCGACATCCTCTTCTTTTGGGTTGCCCGCATGGTGATGCTAGGCATCGGGCTTGCCGGCGACATCCCTTTCAAGAAGGTTTTCATTCACGGGTTGGTTCGAGACGCAGACAAACAGAAGATGTCGAAGACGAAGGGCAACGTGATCGATCCGATCGAGATGACGGAGAAGTACGGCACCGACTCGGTCCGGTTCGCCCTTGTCTCGGCCGCCGGACAGGGTTCGGACGTGGTCATGTCGGAGGAACGGATCGCCGACACACGCACCTTCGCCAACAAGATCTGGAACGCCGTGCGTTTCGTGTTTCTGAGTTTGGAAAAGTCCGGTGCGGATGTCTGGTCACCCCAAGACCCAGACAGCTACCGTCCGGAGGCTTCTTGCGGCCAAGTTCCGTTGGAAGATCGTTGGATTTTTTCACGTCTCAACACCGTCGCTGAACAATCGAACGATCACATCGAACGCTTCCGCTATCACGAAGCAGCCAACCTGCTCTACCACTTTTTTTGGGGCGAGTTCTGCGACTGGTACATCGAGCTGAAAAAGTTGTCGTTCCAAGATGGCTCCGGTCTTACACCCGGCTGGAAGAACATGCTGGCCGCCACCGAGCGAGCACTGCGATTGCTGCATCCCGTGATGCCGTTCATTACCGAAGAATTGTGGCAACGTGTGACCGCGAATGCCGTCAACCGTCCCAAGTCGATCGCGCTAGCCAGGTACCCGGAGCCGAACCCCAGACTTGCCGACGAACAGGCCGAACGCCAGGTCGCCGTTCTGCGGGACGTGATCACGGCTGTACGCAACCTCCGAGCGACACTCGGCGTCGGTGCCAAGATTGAACTCGAGGGCATCGTCCATGCCCACAACGATGACGCCGCGGCGGTCATCCGTGAGCAGTGCAAAGCCGTCACCCGGCTCGCTCAAGTCTCGATGCAAGTCGAACACGGTGCGGCGCCCCATGGCAAGGCAATGCACCACACGACGGATTTCGATCTTGTCCTGCATTTGCCGGAGGAGGGAATACAGGCCCTGCATGACCGTCTTGCGAAGCGACTCAAGCCGCTCCAGAAGGCGCGCAGCTCGGCCGAGAAGCAACTTGCCAACGAGCAGTTCGTTTCGAAGGCGCCAGCTCATGTAGTCGAGTCCATCCGAGGCAAGTTGGCGGATTACGATTCTCAAATCACCCGTATACGCGGAACGCTCGAGAGTCTGCGGTAGCGTTCGAGAGCAACGTCGACAAGATGCGAGTCCTCAAACCTTGCACAGCGCCCCTGACATGAATCGGCCAAAGCCCTGGCGAAACGTCCGCCATTTCCTAAAAGCCTGACACTCATCCGTGCAACTGAATTGGAACCACCCGGAGATTACTGACATCATCTCGCGGGCACTTGCGGAGGATATCGGGACGGGAGACGTCACAACAGACACTTGTGTCCCTTCGGGCTGGTGTTCCAGTGGTTTCTTCCTAGCCCGCGAGCAGCTTGTGGTCGCTGGTATCGAGCTGTTGCAACAGATTTATGCAGAAGAAAAACTTGAGATTCTTGTCGAAAGCGGTATTCCTGTTGATGCCAACGCTGTCATCGCTCGCGTATCGGGATCCACGCAACGCCTGCTTACCCTGGAGCGAACCGCGTTGAACTTCGTGCAACGCCTCAGTGGTATCGCCACGCTCGCGGCACGGTACGTCAAAGAGGTAGAGGGTACCGGTTGTCAGGTTCTCGACACCCGCAAGACGACCCCGGGGCTGCGCCGCCTTGAAAAGTTCGCGGCCCAAGCCGGCGGTATCAGGAACCACCGGATGGGGTTGTATGACGCCATTCTCATCAAGAACAACCACATCACCGCGGCAGGCGGCGTGAGGCCGGCTCTTGAACGATTTCGAGACTGTGACTTGCCGGTCAAGATTGAAGTCCGCTCCTTTGCCGAGTTGGAAGACTGCATGACCGCCGGTGCGACGCACGTCTTGCTTGACAACTTCACGCCGTCAGACGTCCGGGCGGCAATGACCCAGATAGCCGGCCGCGCAGAAGTCGAAGTCTCCGGCGGCATTACCCTGGCCAACGTTCGCGAGTACGCCGAAACCGGGGCTGATTACGTTTCATCCGGAGCGATCACGCACTCCGCGCGTGCTGTCGACATCAGTTTCCGCCTCGACCAGAGTCAAGGATAAACTCATCAAAAGCAACATCGGACACAACCCGTGATACGCTCTCGACTTCTGGGCACTCCCGTGCGCCGCTTCGCGTCGCTTGACTCGACGATGATCGAGGCGCAGCGACTTGCCGAGTCGGGCGCCGCCGAGGGCACCGTGGTCATCGCTGAAACACAGACGGCGGGCCGCGGCCGCCTGGGGCGCACCTGGGTTTCCGAGCCGGGTGTCGGTCTCTATTTCTCTCTCGTGCTGCGCCCGAATGTAACCGCTGCCCGATTACCGATCCTGACGCTGGCAGTTGGACTGGGCGTGGCGGAAGGCATCGAACAAGCCTGTCGTGTGGAGTGTGACCTTCGATGGCCCAATGATGTCCTGCTCAACGAAAGGAAGTGTGCGGGCATTCTCGTGGAAACGTTGTCGGCAGATTGCGGGACGCTCTACGCCATCGTGGGTGTCGGCGTGAACGTGAACCAGGTCACGATGCCTGACGAGCTAGCTGATATCGCTACATCAGCACGCATTGAAACGGGCTGTGAATACGATCGAGAGGAAGTTCTGCATCAGGCCGTCCAAGGCATCGAGAGGTACTATGGGGTATTTCTGGACGAAGGCGCTGAAGCCATCGTCCCGGCTTTTGCTCTGAAATCAAGTTACGTCCGAGATAGGCGAGTCGCTGTGCTCAACGGCTCCTCGGAGACGCTCGGCACGACCGCCGGTCTCGATCCCCATGGAGTGTTGCTGCTGCAGACGGACGAGGGACATGTCGAGCCGATCCTCGCGGGTAGTGTTCGGCCAATCGAGGGCCGCTAAGCCATGCTGCTAGCTGTCGATGTCGGGAACACCAACCTTACGCTCGGGGTCTATCGGGGCAACGAGTGGATAGCGGACTGGCGGCTGAAGACCGATACATCACAAAGTGTTGACGGCTGGGGCGTGCTGTTTCGAAATCTTTTTTTGCTGGCTGACCTCAATATCTCTGAGGTTAGCGGGGTCATCATCTCTTCGGTAGTACCGCGGCTTGATTCGTCGCTCGCACAGATGTCTCGCCATTACCTCAATGCGAGACCGCTCTTTGTGACCGCCGCCATCGACACGGGGATCACCATAAGAACCGACCACCCGACCGAGGTCGGCGCGGACCGCATCGTCAACAGCGCCGCAGCGTTCACACGTTTCGGCGGACCGTGTATTTCGGTTGATTTTGGTACGGCCATTACGTTCGATTGCGTTTCTGCAGCGGGAGAATACCTCGGCGGCGCGATCTGTCCGGGGATCGGCATTTCCTCGGAAGCACTGTTTCGGAAGACGGCGCAACTCCCGCAAATCGATGTTCGCGAGCCCGACAAAGTCATCGGGACGAACACGGTCGCCATGCTCCAGTCAGGTCTCTACTACGGCACGGTGGGCATGGTCGACTCCATTCTGGATCGCATACTGGCTGTTCTCGGCAAGAATACCAAGCTCGTAGCGACTGGCGGTCAGGCGGGCGCTATTTGTCCGGGGTCGCGATACATCAAAGAGATTCAGGAAAACCTCACCCTTGAAGGCCTGCGTTTAATCTGGGAGAGGAACGCACCCGTTTCATCGGGTTGAGCAGCTCCTCGGCCAATCACCGGCGGTAGCACACGGAAACAGCAGCCACGAACTGGTTGCGCTTGTTTGCCGGACTCGCAGATCTCGACAAATTCAACCCAGGAAGAAGGCAGGGGCGCCAAGCGGACCGTGCCACGCCTTGCCGGACCTTCAGTAACTTCGTCCTGTCAAGCGGCGAAAAAACGGCTATTTGATCCGAACCCGGGCGGATTGAATATCACCCCACTGCTCGTCATCGCCGAGCACGATGCGCGCCCAGACAATGACCATCGTTCCCTCGTGGAGTTGGGTGACCGATGGGTAGGTCACTTGACGTCCCCAGATCGCATCACCCTGTTGCGGACGAGGAACGGCGGCCAAGGTGAACGGCTCGGACCAGCTCTCACCGTCATCTTCAGACACCCTTACGGTTAGCGGCGACCGGAATGGAGGAGGAGACTCGTCATGGGTCAGGACAAGCCTTCCATCTTCCATCCGGAAGAGGTTGTGAGATGCGGCGGCAGCGAGCATGTCCGTCTTCTCGGGCGCCGACCAAGTCTCGCCACGGTCTTGGGAGACTGTCTGCCAGAGATGTCCGTCGTTCGTCCTGAGGAACATCAGCACGGCTCCCGACTTCAATTCAGCGATGGTCGGTTCCGCCTGCCCCGCCGGCGTTGAAACTCCGGTGTGACGGGTCCACGTCTTCCCGTTATCCCGAGACTTCAAGACACCGGAGTCCTGCCCTGCCGACAGGTGCGTGGGCACCAATAGTTCACCGCTGGAAAGGCGGATTCCATTCGATCGGCAGTTATATCCACGCTCGATGGGAAGCGCCTGTGGAACTGACCATGTCTTGCCGGAATCGTCGGTATAGCGATGGAACATCTGGAAGGACTTGACTCCGATCCCTCCATCGCGCTCACCACGAACAAAGGGATAACGATTCCAGCGCCCACGAGAGAAAAACAGCCATGTCCGAGATCCGTTGGATACGAAGGCAGGGTCGAAGTCCGAGGTGCGAGCAAAATCCTGCAAGACTTCCGCGTCCGACCACGTCGTTCCTCCATCGGAGGAGTACGACGCCAAGATCACCTGATCAACCGAAGCTTCAAACGGACCCGAGAACCAGGCACAAAGCAATCGGCCATCAGCAAGCGCGGTGACGCTCGGCGCGTGGTTGAACCCGAACCGGTTCGCGCGGTCATAGGGATCACTATTCGGATGTACAAACACCGTCGATCGAGATACGACCGTGACGTTCTGTCCCCACAGGGCAGAGCCGAAAGCGACGCAAAACAGCCAGAAACAGAATCTCAGGACATGGCTAGCCTGCATTTCATTTCCTTCGGGAATCTTGCAACGGGCTCGGCAACCCACTCCGGCAACAGCCGTCTCCGGTACAAGCAGTTCGCCCCCGCAAGATCCAGATTCCGGGTGTATTCATTCTACACGGAGATTCCTCTCGTTCGCTTGCCAGCCTGCAATTCTCACCACCCGACGGTCGAAGCACGCCATATGACCGCCAGGACTTCGTTGCGCTTGCTTGCCGTGCTCAACGTACGGTTCAAGTACGCCTGGGGCGCCAAGCGGCTCGCGCCTCGTGCTGACGGCCCTCTCACGCACTTCTCCTCGCCACGTGGTGAGAAATGCAGGCTAGCGGGCGAGAGAGTAGCGAACGATCTCCTTGTCGTTGCGGGTGATCAGATGACGGTTCGCATAGGCGGGATGGGTCCAATTGATGGCGCCGAGTTCGCGCCGGCGGTTCACATATGACGTCGGCGTGATGATCTTCGTGCGATCAATCTCCTGGTAGCCATCCGGCGACAGCCTGGCGATGATCAGCTCTCCTCGATCGTTCGAGATGAAATAGCGTTCGCCCTGGCGCACGATCTGTCCCGTCGACCAGCGAGCATTCTCCTTCGTCACTTCCATCGTTTCCCAGACCCGTTTACCGGTTCGGGCATCCAAACAGCGGAACTGTCCGTAGCTACAAATACCGTAGATATAGTCCCCCTGGATGACCGGAGTGCTTACAAGAGAATGCAGTCCATCGGTCTCGATTTCGCTCGTGGAGTTCCCCTTCCACATCAGGTCGGCGCGTGGCGCGCTCGGACTGAGCTTGAGCATCCGCGAACCTTCATAAAACGCCGTAACGAGCAACCGATTGCGGTCGAGAACCGGTGTCGCGACCGTCAGTCCATGGTGCACGTCAAAGGAGTGCTCCCAGTAGACTGCGCCGGTATCGGGATTCATTGAAGTGATCGCGCGCGGGTGCCAGATGATGAGCTGTTTCGTGCCGCCTACCTCGATCAGAAACGGCGGATTGTAGCCCGGCTCCCAATTCGACGAAAGCGCGCGCCATATCTCTTTACCGGTCATCTTGTCAAAGGCGACGACCTTGGCGTCGGGCTCGCCGCCGACGAGGCAGATCAAGCGATTGCCGTCAACGATCGGCGCTCCGGCAATGCCCCAAGTGGGCAAACTCGTGTTGTATTCCTCGATGAAATTCTTCTTCCAAAGCACGTCTCCGGTCTTCGCATTGAGACAATGCAGAACCCCTGTCGCGCCCACCGTATAGACGCGGTCCCCGTCAACGGTCGGCGTTGCGCGAGGACCGTTGGCATACGACATGCCGCTGTAGTCCGCCGCCCATTCGTGTTTCCACAGCAAGTCGCCGCTATTCTCGTTGAGGCAAAGCGCCCGCTCCGTGCCGCGATTGCCCTGCTTGTTGACGATGTCAGTCACGTAGACGCGACCGTCCGCGACGGCGGGACCGGTATAGCCGTTGCCGATTTCGCCGCGCCAACTCACCTCGAGCCCGCCCGCCGGAAACGTCTCGACAATTCCGGTTTCCATCCAGACACCCGTGCGGCCTTTGCCGCGCCATTCCGGCCAATCTTCGGCGGAAGCAAGCGGAACCAAGAGCACACTGATGACAAGCAATAGGTGGCGGGCAGCGGCAATCATGAGGAAACTCCGGGATCTGAGAAAAGAAACTCCATTGTACGAGCTTTCGGTTCTCCTTCATTAAGGGTGTTCGACCAAACACCCTGCTCTTATTCAATAAGATATAGAACTATTTCGCGTATACGATTGATTCAGTTACATATATGTACATTTACAAGTTCTCGGACAGCTTGGCAGCGCGGCGGGATGCGGAAGCAACCGCCTCGACGAATGCTTCTCGCACCCCGGCCTCCTCCAGCACGGTCAGTCCCTCCACGGTCGTACCGCCCGGTGTCTTGACCTGCTCGATCCACTCGTTCGGCGTCAAGTCGGTTTCGATCGCGAGCCGCGCAGCCCCATGCAGCGTTTGCCGGGCCAACCGATAAGCAACAGCCTTCGGCAGTCCCGCCTTGTCACCGCCGACCGTGAGCGCGTCCAGCACATGAAAGACGAAAGCAGGGCCACTTCCCGAAAGCCCGGTAGCCGCGTCCATCGCCGATTCCTCGACCCACTCTACGCTGCCGACGGTTCGAAACATCCGCTCGACCGCGCATCTTTGCCCGCTGGTCGCCGAAGCATTCGCGCAGAGCGCCGTCGCGCTCTGGCGCACTGTCATGGCTATGTTCGGCATCGCCCGGAACACCGGTGTTCCTGCCGGAAGCAGCCCCTCGATGCGTCGGATCGGGACCGCCGCTGCAAGAGAGATCATGATCTGCCTAGTGCTGAATACAGGCCCGACCGAGGCCAGAACCGCCGCAACTGTCCCGGGCTTGACAGCCAAAATGACAGCATCGGCTCCTTCCACCGCCGCTCCGTTGGAACCGGCGGTGACGTGCAGGCCGTATTTCTTTTGCAGCAGTTCCGCGCGTGCGCTCGTCGCGACGGTCGCCCGGAGCCGCTCAGTCGTCACCAAGGCAGAGTCCAACAGGCCTCGTATCAGCGCTTCGCCGAGACGGCCCGCTCCCAGAATGGCAATCCTCGGGTCTTCAGGCATCTCTGATTCGATCAGTCCTTTCGAACGGAAGGCCGTGAGGTGAGAAAGGTAGGCTAAGTCAGAGCCTCTATCAGCCGGTCAACGTCCGCGAGGTTGTTGAAGACCGATGGCGAGACCCTCATTTGCCCGGGCTTGCCGTTTCTCAAAGTGACAATCACGCCCGCTTTCTTCAGCCGCTGACGTGCTTTTTCCACATCAGGAACGAGGAACGTTGCAATGGGACTCTGGTTGCCTCGCGGGGTGATCGAGGGGTATCCGATGGCCGGCATTTCCCGTTGCAGCTTTTCGATCACCGGCCGCACATGGGTCCGGATGTTCTCGACCCCCAATTCGAGTATGTAGGCCAGCGCTTCGTTCTGACACACAAAACCCACGTGATTCGGCGTGCTGACCTGGTACTGCCGCGCATCCTTCGCGCCCGACCCGCTGCCGCCGAACTGCACCGGCTGCAAAGCCCCGCCGTGCAATTCTTCCGCCACGTACAGGTACCCGAACCGGCCCCCCATCAGCCACTTGTAAGCCGAGCAAGCCAACAGGTCGACACCCATTTTCCGGACATCGATCGGCACCGCGCCGGCGGCCTGAATCACATCGATGAAGACGTATGCTCCATGCCTATGCGCCAGATCGCTGATCGCCTCGATGTCGTGCAAGTAGCCGTTGACATTTGAAACCAGAGCCAGCGAAACCAGCTTTGTCTTGCCATCGATCGCTTTCTCCACATCAGCGAGGTCAATGGTGTAGTCCTTGTGCTTGACAATGCGAACGTCCAAGCCCCGCGCCTTTCGCGAGCGGTAGTTGAACAAGCTGCCACCGTAGTGCAAGTCGTTCGTGACGACATTGCCTCCGGATTCATGAATGCGCAACCCGTCCACCACGAGATTCTCCGCAATCTGCGTACTGGGAACGAACGCGATCTCCGTTGGCTTCGCGCCGATCAGCCGCGCGAACATGCCCCGGACGTTCTCCTGCAGCTCCCTGTTCTCGTATTTTGCCCGACCCTCATCCGGACCATTGGTCAGGTATCCGATGTATTCCTGTATTGCGGCGGATGAATGTTTCTCCAGGGGGTGCTCCAACGCGCAATTCAGGTAGGTCTCCCGATCGGCCCAGGGAAAGTCCGAACGGGCCGAAGCGACGGACCTACGCCGTGGGGCGGCACTAGCGACATTCGAGGCAAGGCCGGCGGCGCCAAAAGCCATGGCCGCTCCGATGAGCCGGCGACGATCGAGTTTCATGGATTCCTCCTGCACTTAGTTTGTTTTCTCTCTACCTGACGGCCGAATCTAAGCAAGCGCGCCCAGCAGTTTGTCGACATCCTCATGATTGCTGAAGACAGAGGGCGAAAGCCGCATCTTGTTGCCGAAACGCATGGCTACGTGAACGCCCGCAGCCTGAAGCTTTTTCACGGTCGAAGACGGATCGCTTGCTTCGAAGACGACGATGGGGCTTTCATTTCCCTTCGGCGTGATCGATGGATAGCCGAGTTTGGGCAATTCTTCCTGCAAACGATTCGTCAAGCCGCGCACATGCTTCCGTATGTTCGGCACACCGAGCTGAAGAATGTAGTTCAGGCTCTCTTGGGCACAGATCACCCCCTCGTAGGACGGATAACTGACTTCGTAGCAACCGGGCCCAGGCCGCGGCCGGAAGGTGATTTCGTCAAGCGCGGCATCGGGCCGGTCGACCCACGGCTCGTAGTTGAACCGCACGCCGCCGGAATGCTGCGTCGGCTTCACGATCTTTCGCTGGAGGTCCTCACGAACGTAGAGGAAGCCAAAACCCTTTACACCCATCAGCCACTTGTACGTCGAGCAGGCGGCGAAATCGATGCCCATGGCGCGTACATCGATCGGCACCGCGCCGGCTGCCTGAATCACATCGACGTACAGGTACGCGCCTTGCGAATGAGCGAGGTCGCTGATGAGCTTGACGTCGGAAAGATAGCCGTTCACGTTCGACACCAAAGTGATGGAAACGAGCTTCGTGCCGGCATCGATCGCCTTCCGCATGTCGTCGATGTCGATGCGCCAGTCTCGATTCTTGACAACGCGCAGATCAAGCCCTTCCTGTTGCCGCATCTTGTAGTTGTAGAGGGCGGCGGTGTAGTGCAGGTCGTTCGTGACAACGTTGCCTTGTGACAGGACGTGCGCCATCCCGTTCAACAGGTTGCTCTCCGCCTCGATCGTGCTGCGGGCAAAGGCAATCTCCGAAGGCTTCGCATTGACGAGACGGGCAAACAGATTCTTCGCTTCGCCGCGGGGCGGCGCCCACGACGGCCACCACGGCGCGCCGACCTGATGGGCCACCCAATCGACGTAACGGTGCAGCGCCGCAGTGGAATGGACACTGAGCGGATGGGATGAGGCGCAGTCGAAATACGCGGCCGTTCGCGCTCTCGGGAAGTCGGCGCGCACCGCTTCAAAGTCAACTTCTTTCGCGGCGGCAGAGGCCGCGGGCGATGCCGCGCTCAGAGCCGCGGCCGCACTCAGGAATCGGCGTCGATTCATAGCATTCCTCCAAGAGACTTCGATGTCTTTACCAGGACGCAACCTTCGCCTCGCCCGGTCTCGCGGCAAGCTTGCCGCCGGTCGATACTCTTCGTGCGCCCTTTGAGACAACCGGCGCGGCGGGCATGGGCTAGCCTGCATTTCTCACCACATGACGGCCGAAGCACGCAATAGTACCATCAGGACTTCGTTGCGCTTGCTTGCCGTGCTCAACGTACTGTTCAAGTACGCCTGCGCGCGCCAAGCAGCTCGCGCCTCGTCCTGACGGCCCTCTCACCCACTTCGCCTCGCCACGTGGCGAGAAATGCAGGCTAGCCGGAAGACACCGCGTTTGGCTTGGACTGGCCGGCCTTGCGTAGCAAGTCCTCGCTCAAAACCGTCGGGCACCAGTACTGCTCGATATGCTCGATCACCATTTCCGTACCGCGCTCATGGGATACGTAAGGCGCATCGCGCGGATCGTACATGGCGTCGGTAAGGTCGCGAACGAGCACGACTTTGCGGCCCAGCCGCTTCATCTGACGGATGCCGAAGGGCCGGCCCAGCACGCACATGTTCGTGTGAACGCCCGTCATGACAATGTTGCGAATCCCGAGCTGTTCACAGTAGTTGTAGATTTCCTGTCCGTTGTCGCTGATCCCGTCGTAGGGGCCGATCTCGATATCGGGGTGCTGACGGCTATACATGCGTACGCGCGGCCGGAGCACTTCATCGTCGCAAGCCTCGTTCTGGTCGTCGATGGGCAACGCCGCCTCCATTTCCCGGTCGAGATAGCACCACCGAGCGATCGGCACCGGCGGCGTGACGTGAGGCGCGTCGATCATCCGTTGGCGCTGTGGCGCGTCCTTGTAGAAATCCATCGTATTGCTGGGTGAATGGATGATCGCAACGCCATTGCCGCGTGCTGCCTCGAGCACCTGGTTGAACCTCGGAATCATCACTTCCATGCGCCGCACCGCCGAAACGCAGTAGAGGTCATCCCACATATCACAGACGATCAACGCGGTTTCTGACGCCTTCCAGTCAAGGCTCCGCTCGAAGGGTTGGACCTTCCCACCGGATGCGGGCATCTCGGCCCGGCTGCGCGCCCGCAGGGGTAGGCGACCGCTTTTCACGGGGCGGTTGGGAAGCGCGGTCAGGGGCGCGAGCGTGGCCCCGGCGAGACCGCCGGAAAACAGAGCAAGGGCGGAACGGCGAGTGATCATGGGGGAGCCTCCTATTCTGGCTGTATTCTATCCCCGACGACAGACCGACACAAGCCGACAACTGGGCGTGTCCACGCGATATAGAAAGTACGTTTTTTGTGCAATCGATAACGTTCTCCTTTCTCAGCATGGGTTCATGTTGCGTTCGCCGCAACGGAACGAGTCCAGAGAGCAACGGGAACAGCGACGAACGGCGCTTGTCGTGAGGGCGACCGAGAACGGCTGACGATGCGCTGACACTGGTTTATGGGCAATATTTGTATCGGGAAATGGTGGGTAGGGAAGCCGTGACTCGGCGGCGGGAGCGACATTCCGGACGGCGCTTTTTTGTGTTGCGACCCTTGCGCGCTTACCGTGAACCGAACGACCCCAAAACCGTGATTCGTGTTTCGTGACTCGTGTCTCGTGAAAAACGTTAAAGTCCGTGTTGCTGGGATGGGCGGCTCGTGGCTCGTAGGGGTTCAGTCCCTCGATCTGAAGGGGGACGTTCTCCTTGACTGACTGGGGAACTTCTCCCACTGCGCCGACAGCCAACAACCGTGTAATGGCAGCCGCGCACGGAACGCCGCAGGCCGGCTGCCCGGCCCGCCTTTCGATTCCATAGCTCTACTTCTCGAGACGCGGTGCTTCAATCACTTCCACATCCATCACGCTGTGCTCCACATCGACCACATCGCCGGGTGGCCGGCGCATCGACTGCCGGCTCAATCTGCGCATCCGCCACCACAAGCGCACACCGAAAAAAGCCAGCAACAGTGCTCCGACAACGAGAAACACCGTGAAGAACAGAAGCAGCCCGGCAAGCGCCAACAAGCCCAGCAGAACGGCCAACACCCGTCCCGGCCCGCTTCGCAGCCACGCCGGCGAGTTCACCGACGCTGAACCCAGATGCACTTTGAAGGCCACCGTCTTTCCCCCAGGAGCCAACGCCCCGTTATTCCACTCTCCTCAGCACGACATTACCGACAGCGCTGTTGTCCGTCACGATCTCCCGGCTGCTGCCCGGCGCCTGCGCCCATACATCCAACTCCGCGTCTCCCGAAGGCAGGTCAAAGAACGCATGATCCGAACCCGGCGCCAAATCCTTCGCTTGCACGACACCGTTCCGACTCAAATAGATCGTCGCCGGCCCTACCCACCAAGCCTCTTCCTCTCGTTTCACACGGATTTCATAACGCCCGGCCCGCTCGATCGTCGTCTTCCATGTCGTCGGACGGCCACCGACGTACGTGGAATCCTGATACCGAGAAAGGACGGCCACGGTCTCGGTCCGAGACCCGATGTGAATGACCCCAGGCTCGAATGAGCGAGTGCTTCGCACATCCTCGAACCAGGCTTCGTAACGCTCTCGCAGATCCTCGACGACGTCCGGTCGCTCCCCGGCGATGTCCTTCTCTTCCCCCGGGTCCGCGTGCAGATCGTAGAGCACCGCCGGCGGCGCCCCGGTGTAGCTCCAGGATTCATCGGAAAAAGTCCCGGGGCCCAAAACCAGTTTGTACGCCCCTCTCCGCACCGCCGCATTCTGATACCGATTCGGCGTGAGGCCGCGATGGCACTGGAAGAAGAGGCTACGATCATCTGGCCCGGCGGGTTCTCCCCGAAGCAGCGGCAGCAGACTGAGCCCGTCCATTTCGCCGCCCGGTTCGACGCCGGCGGCTTGCATCAGAGTCGGAGCCACGTCGATGTGCGCCGCGATGGGGTCCAGCTTCGCCGGCGCGGCCAGAACCGCAGGCCATTGCCACAAACTGATTGCCCGGATGCCGCCCTCATACGTAGACGCCTTCCTGCCCCTCAGCCCCGCGGTGTAGCGGCGCTGCTGCGGGCCGTTGTCCGTCAGGAACACCACCAGGGTGTTCTCCCGCAGCCCCAGCTCGACCAGCCTGTCCATCAAGCGACCGAAGTTGTCATCGATGTTCTCTACCATTCCGTAGACCTTGGCGGTGTCCTCGTCGAGTCCCGCGTCGAGATAAGGCCGCGCGTACTCGTCCGGGACGATCAGCGGCGTGTGAGGCGCGTTCGTCGGAATATAGGCGAAGAACGGCTCATTCCTGTTTTTTTCGATGAAGGCGAGAGCGGCGTCGAAGAAGACATCGGTACAGTACCCCTTCGCTTCGAAGCGCTGCCCATTCTTCCAGAGCAGCGGATCGAAGTAGTCGTTCGGACGATCCGGCGTCTGATTGATCCCGCCCGATTTGTGAATCAGGGACTCCTCGAACCCCTGGTCCATCGGGCGCATCGGATAGTTGTCTCCGAGGTGCCATTTGCCGAAGATTCCCGTCCGATACCCCGCCGCTTGCAGTCTCTCGGCGAGGGTGACCTCATCGGCATGCATCTTCGCTCCACCCCGCGAAGTGTGGATGATGCCGGTCCGGTAGTAGTAGCGGCCCGTGAGCAGGCTCGCGCGGGTCGGCGCGCACACAGGACTCACGTAGAAGTTGGTGAACTCGACCCCTTGCACCGCAAAACGGTCCAGACGGGGAGTCCTGATGATGTCGTTGCCATGGCCCCCGAGATCTCCGTAACCCTGGTCGTCGGTCAAGACGACGATTACGTTGGGGCGTCGTTCGGTGCCGACATCCCGGCCGCAAAAAGCAAGCACAGCGGCGACTCCCACCGCCGCGCCGACGATCCGAACCTTTTTCGCTGCAACGTTCACCGCGGATTCACCGACCGTCGTTCGAAGGAAGAACCCATTCTAGTTTTTTCTCCGCCTGCGCGCGGATCATAACGGCAGTTTTTAGTGTTTCGTTTTTAGTTTTCAGTTTTTAGTTTTTTGTGTTTTTCCTCCGCTCGCGTGCGGATCACTCCACGGGCAAGGTCCGGAGCTACGTCCACGCCGCTGGAACAGGGTTTGTTTCAGGCCAAGTTAGCGGCTCGCCGCAACCCGTCCTCTACAATGACGAGGCATGGTCCAACGCACCGCCGGGACTACGACGGGGAAACGATACGACATCGCCCGGTCTTACGACTGGAACTACGAAAACGTTCCTGCGCCGCCGGAGATCGAAGTTCCCGACGTATCCGGAGAATGGGATTTCTGCGGACTGCCGGTTGCCTCACCGCTCGGCATCCCGGCCGGCCCTCTCCTCAACAGCAAGTGGATTCTCTACTACGCGCGGTTGGGCTTCGACGTTCTGACCTACAAGACGGTGCGATCGAGCTATCGCGCCTGCTACGAGCCGCCCAACCTCCTGCCTGTCACCGTGCGGAGCATGTCGGGCGACGGCTCGGAGATCCCAGCCGCTGCGGCCAACAGCCCGTATGACACCTGGGCGATCTCCTTCGGCATGCCCTCGAAAGACCCCTCCACCTGGCGGGCTGACATCGAGAAGGCCCGTGACGGGCTTGGGCCGCAGCAAGTCCTCTCGGTCTCCGTAGTCGCTTCACCGGAAGCGGGCTGGAGCCTCAGCCAACTGGCCGCCGACTTCACGCAATGCGCCAAGTGGGCCGTCGATTCCGGCGCCCATGTCGTCGAAGCGAACCTTTCGTGCCCCAACGTCTGCACGAAGGAAGCGGACCTCTACCTCGACCCCGAAGCGGCCGCCGAGATCTCGGCCGAGGTCCGCGCGGGAATTCCGGCAACGCCCCTGGTGCTCAAGATCGGGCTCTTCCACAATCCGGAACAGGCCGAAGACGTCGTGAAAGCCGTCACTCCCCATGTCGACGCCCTCAGCACCACCAACTCCCTCACGGCTCCTGTACGCGGCCTTTCGGGTGAATCACTCTTCGGAGGCCTCCGCCGCGGGGTCGGCGGAGGCGCGATCACCGAACGCTGCAACGAAGAATTGAAGATGCTTTCGCGAATCATCGATACCACGAATTCTTCGCTTCTCCTTGTCGGAGTGGGGGGCGTGATGAACGCCAGCGACGTTCGAGACCGCCTCGCCGCCGGAGCCCACAACGTGCACCTCGCCACGGCGCCGATGCTCAACCAGTTCGCCGGCATCGACATAAGGCGGGCCCTGGCGTCATAAGGCGGCCGGCGGTGTTCGTTTGCAAGCCAGCATGAACGCAAGGCCGTGTAAATTCGGGGACAGCCAGTCGACGGAAACGGTTCAATCGGCCCGGCCCCAGGCCGCAGAGAGCGCCTCCGCTTGTTGGAACACTGTCCAGAAGAAGGCTCTGATTCTGGGTCCATGCCGACTGCAACGAGAAGCCAATGGCGACGATTCCCGGAAAGCCCCATCACCAGGCGCCAGCCACGCCTTCCACGGGACCGTTACCACGGTCTGTAAGAAATAGGTCGTAGGTTTGCGCGCATGCGGAAACACTCGCGGCGAGAGCGAACATAACAAACAAACCCATCAGTCTCACAAGTATCTTCCTTTTTTTACCTCCATATACCCTAAGACAAGACCGCCTAAATTATAAACACTATTTCATATGAAAACGAGTGCTACCCTGTTGTTCATTCAGCCCGCCAAGTTTGACGCAACCGTACGGAGGAAACGAATGACAAGATTCGTGAAAGATTGGATCAAAACCACTTCCATTTTGATCTTGATGGGAGCATTTTTCACGCCTCTTCCCGCACAGAGCCCCCCGGGGCCTGACGGTTGGGAACCCCTCTTCAACGGCAAAGACCTGAGCGGCTGGGAAATCTGGGGTACGGAAAAATGGTCGGTGGATAACGGCACGATCCTCGGAGAGAGCGGCCCGGAAAAGGGCAACGGATTCTTGATGACCAAGAAAACCTACAAGAACTTCCACGCCTTCCTGCGATTCAAGTGTGAGACCAACACGAACAGCGGCCTCTTCTACCACACGACCATCCCCGAGGACATCTCCAAGATCACGTTCATCCAAGTCGAGATCGACAACCGGCCGGGCAGACATACCGCCGGTCTTCACGGCAACGGACGGAGCTGGATCGTATGGCCCGCACAGGAGAAAGAATTTTACCTACGGCCGTTCGAGTGGAACGACTTGCTAGTCAAGGTCGAAGGGAAGCGAACCCGAACCTACTTGAACGGGATCGAGATGGTTGACTACACGTATCCCAGGCCTCACGTCACCGACGGCGTACTGGCGCTGCAGATTCACGCCGGCGGCCACACGCGAATACGGTTCAAGGATGTCTGGGTGCGCGATCTGGGCGGCCGGTAGGCCACTTGTTCATCAGATGGGAGCGATGCAGACAACCCGCTGTTTCCTTACGGTTGCCGTGGAGAGGAGCGCCGTTGCCCAGCCGGCAGTGTCTGAAAGCAATTGTTGGGAGAACCAGTAGCCTGCCTTTCTGACCACCCGACGGCCGAAGAACACGAAAAAAGGCCGTGATTCGTGTCTCGTGCCTCGTGATTTGTGAAAAACCTTTCCAGGCCATGTTGCGGGTCTTTTTCCTCCGCCCGGCCCGCGCCTCGTACTGACGGCCCTCTCACGCACTTCACCTCGCCACGTGGCTAGCCTGCATTTCTCACCACCCGACGGCCGAAGCACGCGATACGACCGCCAGGACTTCGTTGCGCTTGCTTGCCGTGCTCAACGTACTGTTCAAGTACGCCTGCGCGCGCCAAGCGGCTCGCGCCTCGTCCTGACAGCCCTCTCACCCACTTCGCCTCGCCGCGTGGTGAGAAATGCAGGCTAGAAAGGCAGGCTATATGGAAACTCCGAGCTCGTCCCACGTAACCATGCGCCGCTGGTAAATCGACTCGCGGCCCATTATGCCGGTCAGAGCGGCGATGGCAGCGGTTTCGATATCGGCGACCGGCTTGCGGCCTTGACGTATGGCCCTCAGGAAGTCGTTGTGGGCGGCCTCGGTGAGGTCGATGTCTTCGGCCGCATGTTCGACGGGCTCGGCATCCCCGTGCATGTCGTAATAGGTCCACGAACCGTAGTTCAGCTCAATCGCACCCTTCTCACCGTACACAACGAACCAAATGCCGTTCGGCAACTTCTCGAGCTTGCGAGGGTGCAAGTAGAGCTGGCTGTAGTCAAGGTGCATGTCATTCTGATAGATGTACTCGACACTGAAACCATCCATCATCACCGTGCCGGACGGCATCGGCTCGGGCAGATATCTCTTGCCATGTCCATAAGAGCTTTCCGGGCGGCTGCCGGCAAGCCAGTTGCACACGTCGAGGTTGTGAACCGCGTTCTCGACGATGAGATCACCCGAAAGTTTGACGTCGTTGTACCACCCCGGGAAACGCCGCCGCTGTCCGCCGCCCCCTGCGCGCCGCGTACCGGGCTTCGAGGGCGTGCTGTGGCGTTGGGCCTTGATGACGAGCGGCTTGCCGATCAATCCGGCTTGATGGATCTGCGCCACGACTTCCTGCATGTGAGGCGCGTTGCGGGATTGCTGTCCAATCTGAAACACCGCCTTCGACTTGCGCGCCGCGTCCAGCACCAGCTTGACCTGGTCCGCCGAAATGGCCAGCGGCTTCTCGCAGAACACATGCTTGCCCGCTTCCAGAGCGGCCGCGGACATCTCCGCGTGCAGATAGCACGGAGTCGAGATCAATACCGCATCGATGCCGCTCTGACCAAGCAACTCCTTGTAGTCGCCAAAAGAGCGCGGGTTGTCAGCCCGCGCCGTGCTTTGCGCAGCGTCGCGCGCGGAGGGGTCGACATCGCAGACCGCCTTGATTGCGACATCGGAGCGCTTGACGAAGCGCCGCAGATGCGCATTGCCTCGTTTGCCCACTCCGATCATCCCGAAGCGCAAAGGTTCTTCCTGCGCAGTCGCTGATGACGCCATGGCTGTTGTAGCTACCGTTTGCAGAAAGCTGCGCCGCAACACTTTACTTTTATTCATAGCAGTCTCCAATAAATAAAAGTTACCACTTGCCTTTGGAAGCTGTTCATCTTACCATTATGCTGCTTCCCGGAAGTAGAGTATAGCTGGGAAAAAGCACTATGACCACTTGGCAGGTCAATCGGGAATAAATGTAATGACAGCAACTCAGCTCAAACCTGCTTGTATCGTCCTGTTCTTCGTCGTCGGATTCCCTTTGCCGACCTTGGGACAGTCGGAAGGCTTTGTTTCATTGTCTCCTCAATCCCACCTCAGTGAGCATTGGACCGTGGAAGGTTCCGCACCCGATACCTGGTCCGTCAAAGACGGCGTGATCGTTTGCAGCGGTCGCCCCAACGGGTTTCTCCGCAGCAAGAAGTCCTACCGAGATTTCATCTTTCGGGCCGAATGGCGTTTCCAAAAAGAGGGTTGGACGGAGCAGCCGCCCACTTACCCGAATGCGGGTTATTTCGTTCATGCCGGAGAGGTGGAGCGCGGGTGGCCTCGGTCGCTCGAGATCCAGGGCCACTACGGCGAAGCCGGCAGCCTGTTCGGAGTGCGGGGCGGCAGGGTGAGCGGGGCTCGGCGGGGACCGATTCCGGAGAACCGCAAGCCCTTCGGCGAGTGGGAGAGTGTCGAGATCCAGTCGCTCAAAGGCATCATCACCGTGGCCCTGAACGGCGGGAAGATGAACGAAGGCCAGGACATCTACCCAACCGAGGGAAACATCTGTCTGCAGGCAGAGGGTTGGCCGGTCTTCTACCGCAACTTGAAAATCAAGGAACTCGACTGACCGGCTCACTTGCGGACCCATATCTGCTTTTTCACAAGATATAGAGCATGAAACGCCGTTCCGCCGTTCTCGTTTTTTTCTTCGCTGCCATGGTTCACATTCGGGTCAAGTTGACGCGGGGATCAGCTGTCCTGCTTGTCGGTCTGAGGACTTCCTCGCTAGTACTCCTTGCGGTCACACCCGTCTTCAGCCGTGCTTCCGCCCAACTCGAGCTGGATATCCTCTCGGTCTTGAAGGAGTTCCACGACCTTCGCCAGATGCTGCCGAGGCATCTCAAGGCCCGCGCCAACAAAATACTGTACGAATGCCGCGAGAAAGTGTCGAGCTGGAGCGGTGCGGATGAATGAGGTTCACTGGTCTTTTGTGTCTCCCGCACTCGGTGGCAAGATCGTCGGTATTGCCTTTTTGCGATACCAGTGACGGATTCGTGACGCCCCTCATGTCATCTTCCAGGGGTTGACAACTGCGACATCCAAGCCGGCGAAATCCGCTGTGTTCCGTGTCGCAAGGGAGATGACATGGGCTTTAGCCGTGCCGGCGATAAGCGCATCACCCAAGTCCAGGACGCGGCCGGAGCGGCGCGCTTGCGCCCGGAAACGAGCCGCCCACTCCGCCGCGGTTCTGTCCAACGGCAGGATACGGTCTTCATACTCCGAGACAATGCCGGAGTACATCGCACGCAGACGATCGCTGCGGCGCCCCGGAGGGAGTAAACGCAAACCGTATGCAAGCTCATGGATGACCATCGTGGAGAGCCAAACGTCGTTCTGGCCGGTCAGAAAGGCAATGACCTGCGGATGGGGAGCATCCCGAGTCAACTCCGAGATCACATTCGTGTCGAGCAGGTAGGCCGTCATCTTTCCTGGCTGTCAACGAACGGGATCGGCCGCCGGGATTCTCGATCCCTGGGGATCTCGAGGTTGACGCCGCGCGGCGTATTCTCGATCAGCCACTGACCCAATGGCTTGCGCGGCGGCTGCTTCGAGTACCACGCGTCGGCGGGCACGACAACGAAGGACTTGCGCGTCCCGATATGCTGCGGTCCCTCCGCTTCGGCAAGCCGCAGAATTTCCGACAACCGCGCCTTGGCCTCGGCCACGGTCCAAGTCCGATGGGGTTGAGATTGGCCCACGCCACACTCCTCCAGTCAATCTGTAGTAGTCCATTATAGACCAGGTCTCTAGCCTGCACCAGACGCATCCGCCCCGATTCCCTTCCCGCAGGAATCAGCAAGGAATCGGCGGGCGGTCGAGCGAGAACTCGGCTCTCACTTCCGTCCGACTGCGGATCGCCTCACGACCGGACCAAAACTACGCCAATCACGCCGCCGGTGAGACCCATGCGGACCGCGTTGATCAACGTGTCGACCGGGATTGTCGCCGGTCCGGACAAGTTCATCGTTCCGTACAATTCGAGGTTCAAGCCCAAACCAAGCAGCAGGCCGAGCAGTGCACCGGCCTTGGCCCCGGCGCCAAAACTCTCAATCCCGGACCAGCGACTCAGGATCAGGGTGAGAAACGCGGCCAGGACAAGCTCCCCGAGAATCAGAGGAACCATGTCCGGCATCTCCTTGATCACGCCCGGCGCCGCGTTGGCCTCCATGAACTCGCTCAACAGCACTCCGTAAAGCACAAACCCGAGGAGAAACAACGTGACTCCCCCGGCTACCGAGGCCATCGCAAACTTCTTCGTATCCATTCTTTGCAACTCCTTCCGCGCCCGTAAAACCCTGCTCGAGCGCCCCCCAGAGTGTAGGCCTATCACAGACCGCATCGCAATGTGAGCTCTTCGGAAGCCTTGGGGCGGAGCGGTCCGCCGGCAGGGTCCACCGAGATCGGACCTTCGACCCCTGGGCGCCACTAGTCTGCATTTCTCACCACCCGACGGTCGAAACACACGATACGACCGCCAGGACTTCGTTGCGCTTGCTTG
>JAPPLB010000033.1 GCA_028819575.1 Bryobacterales bacterium
GCGCGCGCCTTTTTCCTCCGCCCGGCTTGCGCCTAGTCCTGACGGCCCTCTCACCTACTTCGCCTCGCCGCGTGGTGAGAAATGCAGGCTAGAACAGACAACGCACACGTGCGGTTCGAAAAAAGGCTGTCCGGCTCAGGCGCTGCGGGCAGCCGGGACGTCTCCGTTGACACCCAGGAACTGTGCGAGCGCCTGCCCGGTGTAACTTCGATCGGAGCGCATCACGTCTTCCGGCGTGCCTTGGGCCACAATCTCTCCACCTTGCTCTCCGCCTTCAGGCCCTAAATCGATGATCCAATCCGCGGCTTTGATGACATCGAGGTTGTGCTCGATGACGATCACCGTGTTGCCATGATCGGCCAGACGATGGAGTACTTCGAGCAGCTTCTTGACGTCGTCGAAGTGCAGTCCGGTGGTCGGCTCATCCAGTAGATAGAGAGTGCGTCCGGTCTGGCGCTTGCTCAGCTCACGGGCGAGCTTGATTCGTTGGGCCTCGCCGCCGGAGAGAGTCGTCGACGATTGCCCGAGGTGGATGTAGTCCAGACCGACATCGAGCAGGGTCTGGAGCTTCGGCTGGATCTGGGGCAGGTTTTCCATGAGCGGAGCGGCTTCTTCGACGGTGGCCTCGAGCAGATCGGCGATCGACCAGCCCTTGTACTTCACTTGAAGGGTCTCGTGGTTGTAGCGGCGCCCTCGGCAGGAGTCGCACGTGACGTAGACGTCGGGAAGGAAGTTCATCTCGATGCGAATCTGGCCGTCACCCTGGCAAGCCTCGCAGCGGCCGCCCTTGACGTTGAAGCTGAAGCGCCCTTGCGCGTAGCCTCGCGCTCGCGATTCGGGAAGCATGGCGTAGAGGGCGCGGATCGGCGTGAACACGCCGGTGTAGGTAGCGGGGTTCGATCGCGGCGTGCGGCCGATGGGGGACTGATCGATGCGGACCACCTTGTCGACGTGGTCGATGCCCTCGATGCGCCGATGGGCGCCCGGCACGGTGATCGATCGGTTGATCTTGCGGGCAAGCGCAGGGTAGAGGATGTCGTTCATCAGCGTCGATTTGCCGCTGCCGGAAACGCCGGTCATCACGATGAAGCGCCCTAAGGGAAACGTGACGTCGATATTGCGGAGGTTATGCTCGCGGGCGCCTCGAACCGTGAGCACTGCCTTGTCGGGAGCACGGCGCTCAAACGGTATCGGAACAATCTTTCTTCCGCTGAGGTATTGACCGGTGAGGGACGCGGGCTCCGCAGCAACCTGTTTCGGCGTCCCGTGAGCTACGAGATTGCCGCCCAGGCGGCCGGCTCCTACGCCCAGATCGACAACGTAGTCGGCCCGCTGGATGGTCTCGAAGTCGTGTTCAACGATGACAATCGTGTTGCCCAGATCGCGAAGCTGCGAGAGAGTCGTGAGAAGGCGGTCGTTGTCGCGTGCGTGCAGTCCGACGGACGGCTCGTCGAGAACATAGAGGACTCCGCGCAGTTCCGACCCGATTTGCGTGGCGAGCCGGACGCGCTGGGCTTCACCCCCGGAAAGCGTCGCGGCGGAGCGGTCAAGGCTGAGATAGTCGAGGCCGACAGCTAGCAGGAAACGGATACGCCGCCGGATTTCTTCGACGATGCGGCCGGCCACTTGTTTTTCGCGCTCGGTGAGTTCGAGGTTTTGCGCCACTTCGAGAGCCTTGCAGGCAGGGAGCGAGGCGAAGTCGGCGATCGACAATTCGGCGAGCCGGACGGCGAGGCTCTCCCTCCTGAGCCGGCGGCCGTTGCACGACGCGCAGGGGGCGGGGGACATGAAGCGAGTCAACCAGGAGCGGAAGTTCTCCGTGGCAAAGGACGAATGCCACTCGTCGAGCAGACCCAGAAGTCCCGGGAAGGTATTGCGCGTCTTGCCGCCGGCGAGGTCATCGCCACCGAAGAGCAGGTGCTTCTGCTGTTCGAAGGTGAGTTCCGCAAAAGCTTTCCGGTACGGGATGCGATGCTTTTTGGATCCGGCGATCAGGCCGCTTTCGACACGCGGGGGCAACAGGCCGGTTGCAATTCCGCCTTCAAGCAACGGCTTGCCGGCGTCGGCAATAACCTTGTCGGGATCGAAATCCCAGCGGCTACCGAGGCCGCTGCACGTTTCACAGGCGCCATACGGGCTGTTGAACGAGAACGAGCGCGGCTCCAGAACCGGGACATTGGCGCCGCACCGGGTGCAGGCAAGCTTTTCAGAATACAGTTTTTCATCGCCGCCGAGCTCTGCAACGACGACCAGACCGCCGGCCATCCTGGTGGCGGTCTGGATCGAGTTTTCGACCCTTTTCTCTTGGCCTTCGCGAACGGTAATCCGATCTACGACGACCTCGATGGTGTGGTTGCGCCGACGGTCGAGGGGGATGTCGTCCTCGAGTGAAACGATCTCGCCGTCAACGCGGGCTTTAAGGAATCCGAGTCGCGCGAGGCGATCGAACTCCTTCCGGTATTCGCCCTTGCGGCCACGGACAATGGGTGCGAGGATCATCACCTTGCGGCCGACTTGCTCTTCGAGGATGCGGCGCGTGATCTGCTCGGCCGACTGGCGCCGGATCGGCACCTGGCAATTCGGACAGAACGGCGTGCCGATCGAGGCGTACAGCAGACGCAGATAGTCGTAAACCTCGGTGATCGTGCCTACCGTGGAACGGGGGCTGCGGCTGGTGGTTTTCTGCTCGATCGCAAGAGCCGGACTCAGACCTTCGATGGAATCGACCTCGGGGCGCTCCATCTGGTCGAGAAACTGCCGGGCGTAGGGCGACAGGGTCTCGACGTAGCGACGTTGGCCTTCAGCGTAGATCGTGTCGAAAGCCAGCGAAGACTTGCCCGAGCCGGACAGGCCGGTAATGACCGTCAGGCTGTCGCGCGGAATCTCGACATTTACGTTCTTGAGATTGTGTTGACGGGCTCCGCGAACGGTAATGCGATCGAGCATCGAGAGGGGGACAGGCTAAGCGGAAGTCTCATTTTAGGCGATGTTCGAAACCGCAATCGCTCGATGCCGATGGGTGGAAGTCCACATGCGCACGATGATACGGCCAGGGTGACAGCACGGGAAAAGCCATGACTCATATTTCGTGCTTCGTGTCGGTCAAAAACCATCGAAGGAGGACCGGAGCCGCTTTCAGAAGAAACCGCTGCTTCCCAGTAAACCTCCTCATGGCGACGTCATGGCAGTGCCGAGCTGATCTGCAGCTCCTGGTCGACTCCGAAGTCCGCGGTGGGAGTGTATCCGGAACACGTTGCACCCGGCGACGCTGGGACGCCTCTCGCCTGTGCTGCTTGGGCCTGAGCCTCGGGCTGCCGGCGATGAAGGTCTTGCCATGCTGCCCGCGGTCTCAGAACTTGCGCGACCATTCCTGGGGCCAGCGCTCGATGACGACTTTCTTGTCGGTGTAGAACTCGACGGAGTCGCGCCCCTGGCCGTGCAGGGCTCCGAGGAAGCTGTCCTTCCATCCGCTGAAGGGGAAATAGGCCATCGGCGCGGCTACGCCGATATTCACGCCCACGTTTCCGGTCGGCGCCTGATAACGAAATTTGCGGGCGGCCGCTCCGCTGGACGTGAAGATCGACGAGGCGTTCCCGTAGGGGTTGCGCGCGACGATACCGATGGCCTCGTCCACCGAGGCGGCATGCGTGAGGCTGAGCACGGGACCGAAGATCTCCGTCGAGGAAAGCGGCCCGCCGGGCGCCACGCCGTCGAGCACGGTCGGGCGGATGAAGTGACCGCCTTCGAGGCCGTTGACTCGCGCCCCCCGGCCGTCGAGTACCGCCCGCGCGCCCTGCCGGGTCCCGGTTTCCACGGCAGCTTCGATGCGAGCCTTGCTTTCGCGCGTGATGACCGGCCCCATTCCAACGCCGTCGTCAAGGCCGGAACCCACCTGGATCAAACCCGCCGCTTCAACGATCGCGTCGCGAAAAGTTTTCCGCGCCTCGCCCACCGTAACGGCAACGGACACGGCCAGGCAGCGCTGGCCGGCGCAACCGAACGCGCTGTCGCTCACGATTTGCGTCGTCGCTTCCATATCCGCGTCGGGCAGCACGACGACATGGTTCTTCGCGCCGCCCTGGCACTGCACACGCTTGCCGCTTTGCGCGGCGCGGGCGTAGACGTACTTCGCCACCGGTGTCGAACCGACGAAACTGATCGCTCGGACATCGGGATGGTCAAGCAGGGCATCGACGGCCGGTTTGCCTCCGTTGACAAGATTGAGGACTCCGGAGGGGAGGTCGAGCCGCTCGATCAATCCGAAGAACTTCTGCATCGTCAGTGGAACTTTCTCAGAAGGCTTGACGATCATCGTATTGCCGCAGGCGACGGCGTACGGCAGGAACCACAACGGAATCATCGCCGGGAAGTTGAAAGGCGTGATCGCCGCTACGACTCCGAGCGGCTGCCGGATCATGATTTCGTCGATCCCGCGGGCGACATCTTCGAGGTTGTAGCCCTGCATCAGCGTCGGGATGCCGCAAGCGACCTCCACGTTTTCGATGCCTCGCCGTAGTTCGCCTTTCGATTCGGCCAGCGTTTTGCCGTTTTCGACCGTGATCGTGCGGGCCAACTCGTCGAGGTTGTCCTCGAGAAGCTGCTTCAGGCGAAACAGGTATTGGATGCGATCTTCGGGAGGCGTCTGTCTCCAGTCGGGGAATGCCTGCGACGCCGCCTGCACGGCGCGATGGACTTCCTCAGCGCCGTCCAAGTGAACATGGGCCAGGACTTCGGCCGTCGCCGGATTGATGACGTTACTGAACTCATGCGCGGACACAGCCGTCCATTGCCCGCCGATGAAGTTGGGAACTGATTCCATTACCGCCGCCTTTTCGTCTTGTCTGAAGCTGCCTTACGATGTTGCCGCGAAGCCGGTCTATCTCCAACATGGCCTGGATGCGTTGCTGAAGTATCAACACTATATGGTTTACACAGAGTACTTGTAGTATTTCAGCCTGCCGGGATGTGGAGGGGATCTTTGTACACGGTTTTCGGCATCCTTGCCATCGCCGCAAGAATCCCCCTGCATGGCAGGCTTCCGCTGCTAATGAATCAGAGTATCGTGTCTCGGATGAAATACGGACCTTCCGGGCCCGCGGCCCGAGCGGATGTCTTCTCAAGAGGTGCCATCTGCGTGCTGTGTCTTTTGGCCGGTTCCCGATCGACGGCGCCGTAGAACGGCAAACCGTGTTCCTCTCAAAAGCAGAAGCGAGGGTCGGCTCGGGCTCGGTATCGCTGCCGTGACTACTCAGCTCGGTCCGGACCATTGACCGAGCAAGCTTGGGACTGAGGAGTCTCAGGCTAAGCCTGCACCCATGACGACCTGCGCAATAGTCCTCAGACCTGATGGATATGCCCGAACTTGGTTATCAAGCAAGAGATTTCAGCGCGAAATTGTAATTTTTTTTGAGAAGTCACAAAAAAATTACCAAGTAACTTCGACTGTTCATGTAGAGGTCATGGCCAAGTTGTTAAATACGCAATGTTGAAGAGTAACAAGGCATGTTCGCCGGCCCTGGGGAGGAGAAGCAGCTCGGCGGCGCCTGGCCAGCCCATCCCGGATTTGCGCGCAGAAACCTGCCTTGGCCTCAAGGATCGCCGTGCGGAACTGCCCGAATCACTACCTGGCTCCTTCAGCAAACCGGTGCCTGCGCTGAACGTTCCCGGTTGGATGGTTCAGGAGGATCCCGATGATGCAGTCCTGACCGATGCGACTGACCGTAACGGAGAAATCAACTTCTGTCCCGGTTCGAAGATCTTCCTCTACGACCGGCTGGGACTGTCGGCTCAATAGCTCTTGACACATTACATTCACAAGCCTCTGGCCGCATGCCGTCCTGCTGATTGCGTGACTGACCGGTCGTGAGGGAACACAAAGCCTCGCAGCCGCGACACAAAAGAGAAGAGGACGCAACGGACATGTTCGACTTGTTGATCGAACGGATCGTGCCGGTTCAAACCGGCGGTGACGGGATGATGCTGACGCTGCCCGGACTCTTCAGCCAGCTTGGCCGGGATGCCATCGACGGCTTCCCCGGCTTGGCCGCCCATCAAGCGCAAGCGTGGTACCAATTCCTGGCTCAGCTCGGAGCACTTGCGCTGCACCGGGGACACCTGCGTGAACCGCCGGAAGATCCCGATGCCTGGCGGAGGCTGCTGGCCGACCTCACTCCGAGATCCGCCGCCACCTCCTGGAGTCTGATGGTCGAGAACCCGACTCGTCCGGCCTTCCTGCAACCGCCGACTGGAATGCTCCATAAGTTCAAGCCTGCGGGCGAAACTCCTGACGCGCTCGATGTTCTGGTGACCGCCAAGAACCACGATCGCAAGCGCGCACAGGCAATCCACGGCGATCCGCACCTCTGGCTCTACGCCTTGATCACGTTGCAGACGACCCAGGGATATTCCGGCAGGGGTAATCCCGGAATCGCTCGTATGAACGGAGGCCTCTCCAGCCGCGTCCTGGTGGATCGGCGTCCCGGCCCTCGTTGGGGGCCGCGGGTTGCCCGTGCAATGCGCATGCTGCTCGTGCGCCGCAGCGAGATTCTGCGGCATGTGAGTGACGACCTTTATCAATCCGAAGGTGGCTTGGCGCTGACGTGGCTCCACGAGTGGGACACTGACGCGCCGTTGCGTATGGAGGAGCTGGACCCATTCTTCATCGAGATATGCCGGCGTGTGCGGCTCACGGCTACCGGAAAGGGCCGCCTCGCGGCTCTGGCGCGGCCAGCGAAAATCCCACGGGTTGCCGCACAGGCGCTGAAAGGCAATCTCGGCGACCCATGGACACCCGTCAATCTGAGCAGGAGTGACCCATCCTCATTGACGGTCGGCGGCAACGGGTTCAACTATCGTCTGGCTCAGCAAATCCTGTTTGAGAAAAAATTGAAGAAACCACTCTCACTGAAAGCATTACCGGGAGAGAACCGCCTCGATAGCGAGCTCCACATGGCAGTCCTGGTGCGCGGCCAGGGCAAGACGCAAGGGCTGCACGAGCGGATTATCCCTTTGCCTGAATCGGTTGCACCGTTTCTGCAATTCGATGAGGACGAACAGGGCTCGCCGCTCGCCGCTCTCTCCCCAAAAATGGTTGCTCTGGCCGTCGAGGCTCGGAAGGTTCTGTGGCAGGCAGTGCAGATCTATCTGCAAGGACCGGAACATCCGAATTTCCAGAAGCCGGACGCCGCGCCAACCATCGCCAGCTACGACCGGATGGTCGACGAGGAGTTCTTCAACTGCCTGTTCGAAGTGCCAAAGATCGGCTCGGACGAAGTGATTCATCGCTGGCAGCTATTGCTCCGGGACGAGGCGTGTCGACTCGCACGAGACGTCTGGCATAAGACAACGCCGCCGAGCATCCGTCGGGAGAAAGCTCGTGCGGCGTCGGAGGCCGTATTGTTCGCTGGACTGCGTAAGCGACTGCCTGATGCCTTTCTCGAACATGATTCCAAGGAGTATTCCACATGAACACGGACGCGGTGATTGACTCTCGTCCACTTCAGGACGGCCCCGCCGGACCTCGCGGCCTGGGCCAGGTGATCGCTACGTTATCGCGGCAATTGAATGCCGAGAGGATCGGTGTTGGAGCATTGGCCGAGCTTCGCCGCATGACGGGCAACGATCTGCCCTCAGCGTTCTGGAAGCGGTACCTGTGCGACGTGCCCGTGGAATGGCGTGAACCTCGCGATCACGTCGATGCACGCGTCGATCGGGCATGGGCCGCACTCATTCGAGCGATGGTCGAGATGGCGCCCAACCCGCACTCGTTCGATCAACCGTTCGGGGCTGCCCTCGCTAAGACACGTTATTCCGAATACCGCTTCGTCAGATTGTTGCGCGCCGAAGGCGAAGACTTGGCTCGCGAACTTCGCATCGCCGGCTCATGGCTTGCCCGGGCTGGCGCCAAGGCTGACTGGGAACGGCCGGCACACCTGTCGCTCAGGGGTTTCGGGCTGAATGTCAACGCCCAGATCGCCAGACACCGAATGGCGCGGGACTACTTCCGTGCCCCAACCCAACGATCATCGCACCAATAAGGAGATCACGATCATGAGAGAAAGATTTCTCCAACTCCACACCCTCACCGGATACTCCGCGACGTTGCTGAACCGCGACGATGTCGGTCGCGCCAAGCGCCTGCCGTTCGGAGGCCATGATCGCATCCGCGTGTCGTCGCAGTGTCTCAAGCGGCACTGGCGGGAGGCGACAGGTGAGTGGTCATTGCGAGAACTGGGCAACGGTAAGTCCACTCGTTCCCGGCGGGTTTTCAGCGACGTCATTGCCGGCCGGCTCCGGGAACGAGGACTCTCGGAGAAGCAGATCGTCAATGTCCTCATGCCGATCCGGCTCGCAGTGCTCGGCGAGAGCATCAAAGCGAAGCAGGCACGCCAGGAGAAATCGGTCGAGGGCACTAAACCTCTCACCAGCTTGCACACGGATCAGATTATCGTCCTGGGAGAGCCTGAGATCGCCTTCCTTACGAACCTTGCAGCGGAGCTTGTCAAAGACGACGCCGAGGGGACGGCCAAAGCCGTCGATGCCTACTTCAGGGACAAGGCGAAAAAAGCGAATCTGAAGGCTTTGGTGATGGGTTCCGGCCTGGATGCCGCGATCTTCGGGCGCATGGTGACCTCGGACCTCATGGCGCGCAGCGACGCGGCGGTCCACGTTGCACACAGCTTCACTGTGCATGCCGAAGAGGCTGAGCCGGACTACTTCTCGGCGCTCGACGATCTGGTTGCCGCCGAAGGTGAGCTCGGCTCCGCTCATATCAACACAAGCGAGTTGACCAGCGGGCTGTTCTACACCTATGTCGTCGTTGATATACACCAACTCGTCGCTAATCTGTCCAGCGACCGCGCACTTGCGGAGGAGGTCATTCGTCGGCTGGTTCATCTGATTGCGACAGTCTCCCCCGGCGCGAAGCTGGGAGCTACAGCTCCCTACGCCTGTGCCGAAATGATGTTGGCGGAGAGCGGTGCCCGTCAGCCGCGTACGCTGGCGAATGCCTTCATGAGCCCGGTATCGAAACAGGGTGCGAAGGAGAAAGCCTCTGTCGCCATCAGCAAGTATCTTGGCCGCTATGACGCCGTGTACGGCACGCACGAGAGGCGGAAGGTTGCAACCATGATCGAGCCGGCTCCGGAACACACAGGCGAGAGAGTAACCATGGCTGCGCTCGCACAATGGGCGGCCGACCAAGTGGGAGGGGCAAGCTGATGCAGGCGCTGATTCTTCATCTCCAAGCGCCGCTCATGAGCTTCGGCGGCCCCCAGGTGGATCAGATCGGACCGACGGGACGATTCCCGACGATGAGTCAGATCACCGGCATGTTCGCAAACGCGCTCGGCTGCGCGCATGGCGACTTCGGCCTGCTGGAAGCCTTGCAAGCACGTTTGTCAATCGCCAGCGCTCTTGTGCGCGAAGGTGAAGAGTTGCAGGACTACCAGACCGTGGATCTCGGCCAAGCACATCTGCGCAACCCCTCATGGACGACACGGGGAAGCAGCGAGCATCGGGAAGGTGGACTGGAGGCGCGGCACGGTACCCATATCCGTTTCCGCCGATACCGCGCGGACGCCAGCGTGCTGAGTTCGATATCGCTGTCGCCTGCGGATGAGAAGCCAACGCTGAACGACATTGGAAACGCGTTGATTGCGCCCGCGCGGCCGCTGTTCATCGGGCGTAAACCCTGCCTGCCATCAACACGGCTGCTCGTCGGCATCATCGCAGATGCCGACAGCCTTACAGAAGCCCTCTCTCGCGTCCCCGACACCTTTCCGGACCGCTGGACAGAGATCGCGGGCAGGAACGACAAGGTGAAGGTCATGGCCGAGTGGCCTGAAGAGAATGATCGCGCCTTGCCGTCCGATGCACGCCGTGCAACGCACCGCGTCATCGACCGGCGAGACTGGCGAAACCAATTGCATGGCGGCGAGCGGACCGTGACGCGCGGCACACTCGTCCTGGGCCGCTTGCCTGCTCCGGCTTCTGGCGGTGCATCATGGCCGACTTGCACCTTGTCCGCCTGCCGTTGAATCTCCGCGAGTTCACTGCCTGGGCGCTAGGTCGCCGCTACCTGGACACGCCTCCCGGCGATGGCCGTGGGCGTCCGCGGGACGCCGAGATGGGATACGCCCTGCACGCGGCCCTGAGCGGCCTCTTCGGCGTGCAGTCACCGCGTCCGTTCGCCATTCCGCTTGCGAGCCGGCACGAGCGCCAGCGGGCAGCCGCAGCATCGGGTTCCCCTGGCGGCATGCTCGACCTGCTCGGCTACACACGCGCACCCCTCGAAACTCTTCGATCACTCGTCCAATTCGCTGACGACGAACTGCGCACCACAGTCAACTGGGAAGGTGCGCGGTCCAAGCCAATGCCCTCCCGCTGGCCGAAGAATTTGAGGCTCCGCTTCGACCTCCGGGCCTGCCCGGTACGGCGGATCATGAAACCGCTCACGACTCGCGAGTACCTCAAACTGCAGCCAACGACGTTCTGCAAAGGGAGGGAACTGGACGCCTTCCAGGTAGCCGCCGCACGCCGGCCACCACGCAGTGAACCACCTGCCAGGGAGCAAGTCTATATCGAATGGCTCGAGGAACGGCTTGCTTCTCAGCCGGAACGGCCTCAGGCCGTAGCGTTGGTGCCGAACTCGTTACGGGTGGAGGCCTACCGCTCGGTCCGCCTGTTGCGCCGCCCGCGGGGGGAGAATGGGCGACGCGCCCCTCAATGGCTCACGCGCCCGGACGTCCACTTTACGGGTTTGTTGGACATCACCAGCCCGGATACCTTTTCGGACCTGCTCGCGAGGGGCGTTGGCCGCCATTGCGGCTTCGGTTTCGGCATGCTGCTCCTCAAGCCGGCGTGAGTCAAGACAGCAGAGGAACCCGCTTATGATGCTCCCGGATCGTCTCGGACTCGAGACCGCTCGTATAGCACATGCCGATCGCCACTGCCTGGTATGGCTCTCCCGTGGCCGCTTGTCGGTAGTAAACGGCACACTCTGCTTCCAGACGGCCGGGGGAAGAGACCTTGAACCGGGTGTCTACACCATTGAGTTCCAGATGGTGTCGATTCTGCTGCTCGGGCCGGGCGGCACAGTGAGCCATGACGTGCTTCGATCCTTCACCCGTCACGGTACCTGCCTGATCGTGGTGGGTGAAGACGGCGTGCGGGCCTGCGCCGCGCCGCCGCTCACGCCCTGCCATTCCGCAGCCGCCCGCCTGCAGGCAATGCTATGGGCTGACTCGGCGAAGCGACTCGCTCTTGCTCACCGCATGTATGCCCCGCGATTGGGTGAAGTACTTCCCAACCGCAAACTGGCAGCGCCCCGGGGCATCGAGGGAGTGCTCTATCCGACGATCGCTCAGCAGCACGGCGTAATGTGGAAAGGCCGCCGTTACGATCGCGCCAACCCTGACGCAACCGTCTTGCCGAACCATGCGATCAATCATGCTCGAGATCGCACCGGGGGCCTACTCTCAACCCCACATGCCTTCGTCCGTCCGCGAGCGTGTGTGGGACAGGCTGACCGGCTGGCTGTCTCACTACGGCCAGGGATCGGTCGTCATGACCTGGGCTGCACCAAACATGCCGCAGCGCTAAGGCGTCTTGCTGCCGGGAGAGCCCTCAAGGAATTTGGTCGAGTACGACGGACGATTCATTGTCAGGCGAGAGCTGCCGCCCTGAAGATCTTCACCTCTTGTTTGGAGTTTCCCCGCAGTCGCGGGGATGGACCTGCTGGACGGAGTTGGACAGACAATCGTGTCGGGTTTGCCCCGCAGGTGCGGGGATGGACCTATAGTGTACCCTGCTGTTGCATGCTTGTTATTGTTTTCCCCGCAGGCGCGGGGATGGACCGTCATCCCATTCATTGTCAAAGGGTACGGACGCGTTTTCCCGCAGGCGCAGGGATGGACCTTTACCGTCCGTCCCCCCTTTTAGAGTCGTGATTCCCCAAGTTGTTGATAAAGCTAATTATTGTAGGTTTTCTCTTCGTTCCTGGGTCCGCTGATTGCTCACGCATTCCGCCCGCTCATCAATCCCCCGGCAACAGCTTTTCCTGTACTGCCCCCACCTCCCAGACTTTCGCATAGCGGTATTAGTCTTCCCCCTCCGGCTCCATCCCGAGCCCTTGCTCAAGCTCTGCCAGCCGTTCCATCGCGGCGCGGGCGCCCGTTTGGTCCCACACTCAAGCACGGCCCGCTCAGCCTGGAGCAGATAGCGGTCCGCCTGGATGCCCGAAGACAATGGCCCAATTGAGTCACAAGGGGTCAGCAAGAAGGTGAGGGTGCTGATTCTCATCACTTCGGATCTCAAGGACGACGCCTCCAGGGAGTAGTCGAAGCCCCAGACCTACCACCAAGCCTCGATTCATGCTTTTCGCTGGATACTGACTACCTGGAGACTTGAGCCTGGAGAGTGGTTTTGAGGGGTCCTTTTCAGGTCTCGTCCCCGTCGCCGTGTCCGTCGCCGTCACCGTCGCTGAGGTCCCCGATACTGTCAGGCTCACCGTGAAGGTCTCGTCTTCTTCCGTCACCTCATCCTCGACGGTCTCGACCGTGAAGCTCTGCGTCCCAGTGAAGGTGAGCGCTGCCGTGTTCTCGCTGTAGTCAGTGCCCTTCTCCGCCGTGCCGTCGGTGAACGAAGGCGTCACCGTCAGCCCGCCCGATACGGCCTTGTCCAGCGTCACGGTGAACGTGATCGGGTCGCCCTCGCCAGCCGACGCGTCGGCGATCGTCACGGCTGGCGGAGCCGGCGGGGTCACCGTGATCGTGAACGTCGCCGTCACCGCCTCGTTTACCCCGTCGTCCGCCGAGATCGTCACGGTGTAGATCTTCGCCGCCACGTCCGCCGCCACCGTGCCCTGCACCTGGTCGTTTGCATACGACAATCCCGACGGCAGGCCCGACAGCGTCACCGTCAGCGGGTCGCTGTCCGCGTCCGTCGCCGTGATGCCGAACGCCGTGATCGCCTCGCCCTGCTCGTAGGTCTTGTCGCCGGGGTCGGTGATCACCGGCGGCGCGTTGGGTGAGGCCGGCTCCGCCCGCACCGAAAACCGTTTCGCCGGCATGTTGGGGTTGCCCGTTGCATCCATAGCCACGTGCGCGGCCACGTCGACCGTCACGGTCCCGGCGCCCGCCGGCGCGATCGTCGCCGTGTAGCTCCGCCCCGAACCGGAAAAGGCCGTCACCGAGCCGTTGCTCACGGTCACGTCCCCCTGCTCGAAGCCCGTCATCGGCTCCGAGAAGTCGAAGCTCACGTCAAATGGCCCATCCTGGAGCTGCGCCGGGCCGCATGGGACGGGCCGCAGCCCACACCGAACCGGTGCTCTCCCGTGCCCGAGATGCAGGTCATGAGTTTGTTCGAGTCCGCCTTGCGGCTGCGGCGTCTGTCTCGAACGACGATGTGGAGGCCGGCGGCGGCGAGAAGCCAAGAACATGAGGCAAGCCTGAGGAGGAAGAGGAGCTGCGGACCACCTGCACGAGCCGGGCAGGAACGGTCTTCGCGGGAAAGGAGCGCGGGCTCTTGGCGGCTCGCGGGGCCAGTCCCTATTTCTTCCTGATCGAAACCTCCACAACCTCTCTTGTTTCCAGGTCGTAGACGCACTTGTATTTCTTCCGTTGCCATTTCCCTTTGGTGGTGAGGTCCTTCACCATGAGTGCGTCGCCTTTGTAGGTGATAACCCGGTTGTGCGTGCTCGAAACGGAGAAGCGTCTTATCACGGGCTTGCCTTCGAAAGGGAATAGAATCCCGGCCTCGTCATCTTCCGCGTCCCTGCCTGCATCCACGAATTGCTGCCTGATGTCTTTTCTTACGCTCTCGGTGACGTGAAGCTCGCAAGAGTTCGCCGCAAGCGTCCTGTGTCTCTGTCCAAGGCACATGAGATGCGTTCCGCACTGCTCTTCGGCAAGCTCGGGCGGGGCTTGCGGGCCGTCCGTCGGGTAACGGCCCACGTTCCCTCCGTCCTTCGACGCGGCAACGCCCTTCACGACCCCGCCCCCTGGGAGGAGCAGCAGGGCGCACAACGTCAGCAGCAGCGCGTAGCTCTTTGTGCTCATTCCGTGTCGCCCTTGGCTTGACGGTGACGAAGATCCACTACTGCAAGTGGCTCCAGCGTTCGTTACATCACACAGCGATGCCTGAGATCGCTCAGCATACAAGGTCAGCGTGAAATTTCTGTGAATGGCTCGGATACTTTCGTGATATTTCTGTGGATTATGCCGTAAAGTCTGCTTTTACTGTCGAGAATGCGTGAGAATGGGCGATACTGATCCGTTCGCAGCGTCCGCAAGGCGCGTGACCCGTCACCGCCGGAAGCGGCGCGCCTGAAGGAAAAAAGGCGATGCGGACCGCCTCTGCGAGTCGGGCGGGGCCGACCTGGATGGAGCGTTCCGATGGCGGGCAACCTTCCTGGAGTGGACCAGCTGGTGTGTCGAGAACGAGAAGGTGGACGCGTGCGCACAAGAGCAGGATTCGGGATGATCACAGCCCTCATGCTGCTGGGGGGAATCGACTTCGCCCTGGCACAGACAGGACCGTACCTGCAGACGGACCTGGGGATCGCCGTGGCTCCGCCGCTCACCGTCAACGGCTCGGACAACGATTGGGACACGAAGTGCGACCTGATCATCAATCCGCATGGACTCGAGACCGCGGGAGAATGCGACGCCGCCCCGCCAAGAACATCCTGGACGAACGCGCTTGGAGGCGGTGGCGGGATCGCCGCCGGTTTCGCGGCCGGCTACGACTGGGGGGGATTCCGACTCGAAGGGGAATATCTCCACCGCGTCACTTCATACAACGATCGAGCGGACACCGGCATCTTCGACGAGGTGACCCTGGACAAGCGCGAGCAGGAGATCGAGCTGGCGGTCGGCGGCGTCGACGACCTGCAGTCGCACGGCGTGTTCGCCAACGCATACTACGACTTCCTTGCGGCATCCTCGGCCTGGACCCCGTACGCCGGAGCGGGAGTGGGCGTCGAACGGGCGTCGCTCGCCTACTTCTCGCACTGGAAGCGCAACGATGACCCGGCGCGGATCACGACGTTCTCCGATGCGCAACTGCGCGCCAAACTCGCCGGCACCACCACCATCGGGCGCTCGCGTCCGACAGACGTCATTTTCCGCTATCAGGTGCTCACCGGGCTGGACTACCGGGTCCGCGAACCGCTGACGCTGGGTGTGAAGTTCCGATGGCTGCCGGCGCGCACCTTCCGGGGCGAACCGACCGAGTGGGATCAGCTCCGCAGCCATGAATCCAGCGTCGGCCGCGGCGAAGCGATTCTCTATGAGGTCATGACACCCGACAACCATTTGTGGGGCGTGAGCCTCAGCCTGAAGTACCATTTCTGAACGGACGCCGGTCGGAGCAGCGGCGCAGCGTGGGCACGTTTCGCGCGATTCTCGCCGTCGACGAAGACGATGCCGCAAGACGTGAAACGGGTATGCCGCTCAGCAGGAGAAGTTCGGGCTGCCGGAACCACCGCCGCAATCATCGCAATGAAAGCCGCCCAAGCGATCCATCCGTCCTCGAAGTCACCGGCCATGGTCAGGTGAGAGAACAGGACACGCGACTTGCTGAGCGCCGCTGATTCCGTGCGTGCTGTCCGGCTCCGACGCCGAGCCCAGGCTGGCACATGACCGGCATGCCGCCCGGGAACTTAGCCTTCTGTCGAGCCGTCCGGGGAGACGATAGGCGGATCGGATTCCGCTGCCGCCGGAGGCTGGCTGAGCGGAGGCTTGTTCCGTTGCGGCAGTGCGTTCTCGCTTGGTTCGGGCTTCAGGATATCGATACTGCCCCGAAAGACGGCGCCGTCTTCGATGACGATTTGAGCCGTCTCCAAGTCGCCTTCCAGCGATCCGGTCTTTAGAATCTCAATCCTTTCTTCGGCCCGCACTTGCCCTTTCAGGTGGCCCGATACGGTGATCGCGCGAGCCTGGACTTGCGCGCGAACGCCGCCGCTCCAACCGACGATCAGTTCGTTGTCGTTCAACTCGATGGATCCTTCGATCTCACCCGCGACGTAAACGTCCTCGCTGCCGGTCATTTCACCATTGAACCTGAAGCCCTTTCCGAACCTTGTCCGGACCTGCTCCCAGGGATCAGGTTCGGCTGCCGGATGAACGACGGCCCCCGAGGCTGGAAGGGGATCTGAGCCGGCTGGGGAAAGCGCTAGGCCGGTTCCGGACATATCGGTTTCCGTTGACGACTCTTTTTCTTTCTGTCCCCACATGACAGTCCTCTCTGAATTCCCGAACAGTCATGACCAACAGCTTCTCTTCTTCTCTCGAAGTGCGGCCCTTCGCAGGCCGGCGTCAGCGATGCGCCACGCCGGGCGCTCACTCACGTGCTGGTCGTGACGCAAAACAGCTACGCATATGATAGACTGGCGCTCGTGACTTCCACATAAATAATTCGCGTGGTTTGGTGACTTTTTCGTGACAGCAGGAAATTTACAGATGGTTATCATGGACATCGGAGAAGCGGCGCAGTCCGAACCCGGCTCATCGATCGAACCGAGACGGGATGGGGCCAACATGGAGTTCGCGCCGGATTCGAGGAGGGTAGGCCATTGAAGAGCCCCGACGAGCCGCGGCGCGAAAAGGAGCCGCCGCGGGACCGCATCTCGCGCCTGTGCGGGGCCATTCTGCGGATCAGCACGAGCCTCGACCTCAACACCGTTCTGCGCGAAGTCGTCGACAGCGCCCGCACTCTGACCGGAGCCCGCTACGGCATAATCACGATCTTCGACGACCCGGGACAGGCCCAGGACTTCGTCAGCTCCGGCATAACGGCGGAAGAGCACAGCGAGATGGCCGCATGGCCGGACGGTCCGCGGCTCCTGGAGCACTTCCGGAAACTCGCGGGACCGTTGAGGCTGCGGGACCTGCACGCATACGTTCGGTCGCTCGGCTTCTCCTCGGACTTGATGAAGTCGAAGACCTTGCAGGCAACGCCGATACGGTACCGGGACGAGCACGTCGGCATCTTCTTTCTGGCCGAGAAGGAAGACGGCCCCGAGTTCACGGACGAGGACGAAGAGATCCTGGTGTTGTTCGCCTCGCAGGCGGCGTTGGCGATCGCCAACGCCCGCGCCTACCGGGACGAGCAGCGGGCGCGGGCCGACCTGGAGGCCCTGATCGAGACCTCGCCCGTGGGCGTCGTCGTCTTCGATGCCAAGAGCGGCAGTTTCAAGTCGTTCAATCGGGAGGCGAGGCGGATTGCGGAGAGCCTGCGCATGCCGGGACGCACCCTGGAGGAGCTGCTGGAGGTGATCACGTTCCGGTGTAGCGATGGGCGGGAGTTCGACCTCAACCAGTTCCCGCTTTCGCAGGAGCTGAGCAACTCCGTGGCGGTGCGCGCCGAGGAGGTCGTGATCTCGATTCCTGACGGCCGGAGCGTCACGACGCTGGTCAACGCCACGCCGATCAAGTCGGCGACAGGCGAGAACGAGTCACTCGTCGTCACCTTTCAGGACCTGGCGCCGCTCGAGGAGCTGGAGCGCATGCGTACCGAATTCCTGAGCCTGGTGAGCCATGAGCTGCGGACGCCGCTGATCTCGATCAAGGGCTCGACGGCAACCGTGCTGGGCGCCTCGGCCGCCCTGGACCCTGAGGAGATGCTGCAGTTCTTCCGGGTCATCGACGAGCAGGCCGATCACATGCGCGGTCTGCTCGGTGACCTTCTGGATGCGGGGCGCATCGAAGCGGGCAAGTTCTCGGTCTCACCCGAGCCGGTGGAGGTGGCCGGCCTGGTGGACCAGGCCAGGAACACTTTCCAGAGCGGCGTCAGCCGGCACACGATCCTCATCGACCTGCCGCCGGACCTGCCCCGGGTTCTGGCCGACCGGCGGCGCATCGTGCAGGTCCTCAACAATCTCTTCGCTAACGCTGCGCGGCACTCTCCCGAGTCGTCAACCATCCGGGTCGCCGCGGCGCGGGACGGCGTCAACGTTGCGATCTCGGTATCCGACGAGGGCAGGGGGGTGCCCCCTGAACAGCTTCCGCACCTGTTCCGCAAGCACGCCGGTGTGGCCGCCGGTGACCGGCGGCAGAGGGGCCGGGGAGAAGGCCTGGGCCTGTCCATCTCGAAGGGGCTGGTCGAGGCGCACGGGGGCCGCATCTGGGCCGAGAGCGGCGCGGAGGGCCGCGGCACGCGGTTCAGCTTTACGATTCCGGTGGCCGAAGAGGCCGCAGACAGCGCCGCGGCCGCATACACCCCGAGCCGTTCCCGCTGGCCTCGGGAAGGGCAGGAGCCGCTGCGCATCCTGGCGGTCGATGGTGACCCTCAGACGCTGCGGTACGTTCGGGATGCTCTCGAGCCGGACGGCTACGCCGTGTTGGTGACGGGCGACCCGCAGGAGATGTCCGGACTCATCAAGACGCACAAACCCCAACTGGTCCTGCTGGATCTGGTGCTGCCCGGAACCGATGGCATCGAGTTGATGCAGAGTGTTCCCGAGCTGGCCGATCTGCCGGTCATTTTCATCTCCGTCTACGGCCGGGACGAGACGGTCGCCAAGGCACTGGACGCCGGAGCCGCCGATTACATCGTCAAGCCCTTCTCGCCGACGGAGCTGACGGCGAGAGTGCGGGCTGCCTTGCGCCGGCAGGCGGAACCGGAGCCCTTCCTGCTGAAGGACCTGGCTATCCATTACGATCAACGCCTTGTCACCTTGGCAGGCCGTCCGGTGGAGTTGACGGCCACCGAGTACGAGCTGCTGCGCTTGCTCGCGCTCAATGCCGGACGGGTGATGACCTACGAAGTCCTTCTGCAGCGGGTGTGGGGCGGCTGGGACCCCGCCGGCTCGAATCGCGTGCGCGCCTTCGTGAAGAAGCTCCGCCGCAAGCTGGGTGACGATGCCGACAAGCCGGCCTACATCATTACCGAGCGAGCAGTCGGCTACCGCATGCCCGCACCGGGTGACCCTCTGCCCACCCCGCTGAACATGCCGGCGGATTGAGCAGCGCCGAACCCATGGCGGTACCGCCGGAGGCGGGTGTGTAGCAGGAAGCGAGAATCGGAAACGGCGCCCTCCTTGCACGTCGACATGGTTCTGGAACGCTGAAGCCGCGACGGCGCCGCTCGCGAAGCTGCCGGTTCGGTCAAGAAGCTGGTCGCAAGAGAAGCCGTCCCCGAAGAAAGCTACTTCTGTTCATGGAAATAGCACGCTTAAGGTCATATAATTCACGTTAAGTTCACACTGATCATATAGAGTTGTGCCATGGTGTTGGCGCATGCCTCGAGGAAGGTGCGGTTCGGTCTCTTGCCGAACGCCTTCATGCCCCGATTTGATGGTCCCAGGCATGCGATCGACGAACTCTCGTCCGCAAACATCAGATGCGTAACACATCGATTTGAAGAGCGCACAGCCAGGAAAAGATGCACACGAAGTCCTTGAAACTCAGTGGTCTGGCAACCGTGTTGCTCATCGGGTTCAGCGGCGTGGCGCAAGCACAACGTGGAATATGACTTCCGGAACACGTATGGCTATGCCTTCATCTCAGACGGTCACGGTCAGTCGCATGGCTCTATCGCGGTCGTCGAACAAGTTAGCGGGGACTGGGCTCTGGTTCGTGTTTTTCTGACGGGTAATGGAATCAGGCGCTCTCCTCGCTATGTCTCGATTCCTCGATAATCTCCTGGCGGTTCCGCCGTACGGCGTAACCGCCTTTTTTACCGCAGGGTCTCCACCGGCTCCACTGACACCACCCACACCGTCAGCAAACTCGTCAAAGGAGCCACCTGCCTCTTCGAGGTAAGGGCCGTCAATCGCGCCGGCAAGAGCTTTCCCTCCAACCGCGTCGAGGCCACTCCGCCAGCCCAGGAACCGCAAGTCTTCACCCTCCATTTCCCTCATTTCGCCCACGGCAGCGGAGCGAAGGTGAGCGGCTCGACGCGGCGCTGGAGGAGACGACGATCTCTCTGGAGCCCATCGGCCAGACGTCGTGTTTCATCGAAGGCGAGTTCACCACGACGGACACGACGGACTTCGTGGGGACGGTGTGCTGCAGTGGGCCGGCGGAGGGGTCGGGAGGAAAAAGGTTCACAGCCTGGCGGTCGAGGTGGACGGTGCCAACCGCATCTTCCCCACGCTGCCGGTCGTGCCGGTCATGGAGGGAGAACTCCGACGAGATCCGTTGTCGAAGGAACTCGTGATACAAAGAGAAGCGGGGATGGCTGGCGCCAGCCCCCGCTTGAATAGCCCAACTCAGTGAACCGTAACGGGCAAGCGGTGCTAGTCTAGCGTATTCATTCGTGTTTCCGAAGTATTGTCACCTGCCCGCGGATCAGACCTGTGTTCTTGCGAGACAAAGTCGTGATCGTGACCGGCGGCGCCCACGGCATCGGGCGCGCACTCTGCGAGCGGTTTGCCGCGGAAGGCGCCCGGGGAGTCGTTGTCGCGGATATTGACGATGCTCAAGCCGCTGGCGTGGCCTCGGCGATCGGCGGCTTGGCGGTCCCGACCGACGTCACGAGCGAGGCTTCGATACAAGACCTGGTCAGGCGGACGCGCGACGAGATCGGTCCGATCGACCTGTTCTGTTCCAACGCGGGCATCATGGACAAGGGCGGCCTGGAGGTTTCCGACGAAGATTGGGACCGGATGTGGCGTATCAACTTCAGGGCGCATCTCTATGCCGCCCGTGCGGTCGTTCCCGCCATGGTCGAGCGCGGCCGCGGGTACCTGCTGTCGGTGGCCTCCGCTGCCGGATTGCTCACGCAGATCGGAGCGGCCCCGTACACGATCACCAAACACGCCGCCGTGGCGCTGGCGGAGTGGCTTGCGGTGACCTACGGAGACGCGGGCATCAAGGTTTCCTGCCTCTGCCCCCAGGGAGTACGCACCCGGCTGCTCGCCAACGATGAGGGGCCGCTCAAGGAGATGCTTACCGAGATCGCGCTTGCTCCGGAAGAGGTCGCCGACAGCGTCGTCAAGGGTCTGGAGGAGGAGAGGTTCCTGATTCTGCCGCACCCTGAAGTGGCCGAATACCTGCACCGCAAGGCGGACGATCATGACCGCTGGCTAAGAGGGATGCGCAGGCTGCAAAAGAAAGTCTCGGCCCACTGAGCCGGGCATCGAAGACAGCAGCGCCTTATTTGCGTTTCAGCTTCGGACGCTCGTCCTCTTCGCTGTCTTCGACCGGCTCGTCACTGGCCTCGATGGGGTCCGTCGAGATCGTACCGCCGCCCCGCCGCAGGATGGGACCGCGCCGGCGCACGGGTTTTTCCTCTCTCTCCAGCCGGGCCAAATGAAGAAACCTCTCTTTTACATCCAGGAACTCGGAACGGTCGACGACGTACTCCGGCTTGGCGGGCAGGATGCGGTCGATCTCTTTCTGCGTTCTGGCAATGCGGTCGTCGGTGAGCGGATGGCTGCGGAACACCTGGGCGAGCGCGCCCGGCTTGGTTTTCTCCATGGTCTGGAGCTTCTCGAAGAAATCTACGAAAGCAATGGGGTCGTACCCCGCCTTGTAAAGATACTGCACGCCGAGATAGTCGGCTTCCGCTTCCATGCTCTTCGAGAATTGAAGGAACGTCGCGGGAATGGCGAAGGCGGCCGCTTGCTGTATGCCAAACCCCGTCCAGCCGCCTGTCAGGATCACAAGCGGAATGATCCCCAAGTTGGCCAATTGGCCTCGTGTTGCCTGGCGTGTGCCGTGCCGCGCCGCGACATGCGCGATCTCATGCGCCAGAACGCCCGCCACCTCGCTCTCGGTCTCGGCCTTTACCAGCAGGCCGGTGTTGACGAAAATGAACCCCCCGGGAAGAGCAAAGGCGTTGACCGCGTCATTGTCCACGACCTTGAACTGGAACGGCACCTTCGCGTCGGAGTTCCGAACCAGGTTCTGACCGATGCGGTTGACGTACTCGGAAATGATGGGGTCGCGGACCATCTTTGACGTCCGCTCGACTTCGTCGGCATACGACTTGCCGAGGGCGATCTCCTTTTCGAGCGAATAGAAGTTGACCTTGCCGTCGACATCGCGCTCGCCGATGGCTTCGATGTCGTCCTTCTTCTTCTTTTTCTTCTTGGGCCGGTTATCCTTCGCGAAGAGCAGTCCCGGAAGAGCCAGGACCAACACGACGATGAGAAACCACTTGCGAGCATTCATGACAGGTCCTCCCCGAGCGCGCATCCGGCCACCGGCAGCATGGGCCACCCTCATTGTAGACCTCGAATGGTCCGATCGGACGTGGCGGCGTAATTTTGTTCACCTTGCGTTCGAACCGCGGGTTCGACCGCCGTCGTTTTCTTCGATCACCCTAATCGGCGGGGGCCTGCCGCTCGACGCCAAGGCCGTGATTGTCGTACTGATAGTGCAGCGCCAGAAGGTCTCGTCCGAAATCGCCTGCGAAGTCGCGCCAGACGGTGTGGGAGTGGTTCGCGTCGTTCTGGGTGTTGTCGTATTCGATAAGGAACTTCGGCCCCTGGATGCGATAGTAATCGCCCTTGCCGGCATCACCCGGCCCCGCCCAAGCGAAGAGAAGATCGGAGTGCGCCGTCGCCTTGACAACTTTGCGGCGTTCGGCAGCGATCGAGGCCGGTACATTGCTTACGTACTGCTCGATCAGAGCCGTCAGAGTCTCGCGCTGCTTCGCGGTCATCTCCGATGCCGCCAGACCGCGCGGTTGGTCTTCGAGCATTGCACGCGTGTCGGCGCGCGTAAGGATATCGTCGTAGGCAACGTCGGCAACGATGGCGGAATTTTGTTGCTTGTCGTTCAGCGACTTCAGGAGTTCTCTGGCAAGGTCTTCCTCCGCGCCGAGTGAGCGAAAACCACCCGACACTTTGTGAGGATTGGCCCCGAAGAACGTCGGCGAGGCCGAAACGAGCTTGCCGTTCTGCAAGGTGTAGTGCAACGAGACGTGGTGACCCTCAACCCGCCAGCCCCAGTTGCCCGACATCGCAGGCGTGCCGAACACCGTGAAGTAGTACTTCTCGACATCCCGGCGACCGGCGGTGTCGTTTTCCTTGACACGCAGAATTTCTTCCAGGCTCATGATCGTCAGAGCCTTCGTCAAGCCGTCGGTGCTCAAACCGGATGCGAGCAGGGCATTCGCCAGGCTGCGCTGCCGAGGGTTCATGTTCTTGTAGGTCAAGCCGCGGCGGCCGTAGCCGTACGTATTCTGGAAACTGCTGTCCGGGACAAAATGCCACTGTTGGCGGTCTTTCGCATTGAAGTCGCCCTTGGCCTTGGAGCGTCCCGAATCGTCGAGCGCATGGAGAAAGCGGTTGGCGGCCAGCTCCATCCTCTTTTCCGTCGACACTTTTTCGTACGCGATCGATAGGGCGGCGATCCCCGCCGCCAGAATCAATACTCGAACCAACAATTGCCTGCGCATCACGAACCTCCCCAGGCTCACACCACCGCAGATTATATCGGAACAGCGCTCTACCGTAGCGCTTGTCAAGATCTTTCGCGTTGATCGAGAGCTCGAGAAGGTGGGTTTCGAAGTCCGTTGGCTAGAATAGGGTCATGCCGGTCGTGCGGCTGCTGAGCGTGTTCCTGATCGCCGCTCTGGTTGCGGCGCAGGCGCCGCTGACCTATCCGCAATTGCAAGATCTGCTGAAGTCATCGATTGAGCAGAATCTGCAGGACAAAGAGATCGCGAAGTATCTCAAGAGTCAGAAATTCGGTTTCGAGTTGACGGATGCGCTGATCGAGGACTTCCAGGGGTGGGGCATTGGCCCGCGGACGCTGCGAACGCTGCGTGAACTGCAACCGGCAACCAAGGGATTGTCGGCCGCCAAGGCCCCTGCTCCCAGCGAGGCGCCGAAAGCCCCCGAGCTACCGCCCCCATCACCGGAAGAGCAGGAGCGCATCATCGAGGAAGCGCGCTCCTACGCGCTGGACTACACCTCCCGGCTGCCGGATTTCATCTGCTTGCAAATCACGCGCCGCTTCATCGACCCGAGCGGCCTGGAAATGGATTGGCTCAAGCAGGACGAAATCAAGACAAGGGTCAGCTACTTCGATTCACACGAGAATTATGAAGTCGTCAGCATCAACAACAAGCTGACAGACGCCGGCATCCTCGAACTCGGTGGAGCCGTCAGCACTGGGGAGTTCGGCAGCATGTTGGCGGAACTCTTCGATCCGAAGACACAAGCGGATTTCCGGTGGGCGCGCCACTCGCTGCTGCGCGGACGCGGTGTCTACGTGTTCGAGTTTCAGGTGCCCCGGCACCGTTCCCGATGGTCGCTGACTTTCGAGAAGACGAACTCGATCATCACCGGGTACCGCGGGCTTGTCTATGTCGACAAGGAAACCGAGAGAGTGCTCCGCATCTACATGCAGGCGGAGAACATCCCGACGGACTTCCCGATTCAACTCGCCCAGTCGCGTCTGGACTACGATTTCATGAAGATCAGCGGCGAGAGTTATCTTCTCCCTTTGAAGGCGCGGATGCGCATGCGGCAGGGTCGGTATCTGTCGAGGAATGACGTCGAGTTCCGTCTGTATCGCAAGTTCGCCGTCGATGCGGAAATCTCCTTCGACGAGGCTGAGAGCCTCGAACCGCTGCCCGAGGAACCTCCGGCCAGCCCGTAGCCGGCCCATCGGAAAAAGCGCCTCCAAACCCGACCGACCTGCGGAATACCAGGCGGAGCCAGGTTAGACCGCTTCTGCGTGCAAGAGTTTGGAAGCGAGCTGGTCGGAGTGGACCAGTTCATAGCAGGAGGCATCGCTGAGGATCTGTTTCACCAAGGCCGTGTGCATGGCGTGACCGGCATGTTCGGCGACAACGTGTCCCAGCAAAGGCCGACCTAGAAGGGCGAGATCTCCGATGAGATCGAGCACCTTGTGCCGGCAGCATTCGTCCGGGAAGCGGAGCCCCTCCGGGTTAAGGACGCCGTTTGGCTCGAAACAGACCGCGTTCTCGAGCGACGCTCCGCGAATCAGCCCCATGTCGCGCATCCGATCGAGGTCCCGCTCGAATCCGAACGTACGCGCCGGAGCGATCTCCCGCGCGTAACGTTCGGGTGTGACGACCATCTCCAGCGTTTGGCGACCCGCGAGAGCGTGTCCATAGTCGGTCTCACAGGTGATGGCGAAATGGTCCGCGGGGTGGATCACAATCGTTTTCTTCCCCTCGCGCACTCCGATACTCTTGACAATGCGGAGGTAGGTGCGGGGCCTGCTCAGTTCCCGGACGCCTGCTTTGCGGATCAACTCGACGAATGGCTTCCCACTGCCGTCGAGGATGGGTAACTCGAGATTGTTGATCTCCACGCGCGCGTTGTCGATTCCGAGGCTGTAGAACACACTGAGCAGGTGCTCGGTCGTTGAGAGCAGCACGCCTTGCCGCATCAGACTCGTCGCATAGCTGACGCGGGCGATGTGCCTGGCTACAGCAGGCAGTTCGAAGCTGTCGAGATCCGTCCGGCTGAATACGACTCCCTTGCCGGCACGGGCCGGCAACAGCCGCATTCTGACCTTGACACCGCTGTGGAGTCCGATACCCGACGCTTCAACGGGGCTGTCGATGGTTCGCTCGAAATCCAAGAAACGCCTCCTGCTTGAAATACCGGAACGGTACGGTTCTCCACTTGCACTTGCCTCGCCAATGTCAAGTAACTGATTCTAAACACAGAAAAGAAGCCGTAGTGTGTCTATTCTACAACACCTGCGTCGCCGCTTCCGGTTAGATGAATCCGTTTCGGCAGCGGCACGGAGAATCTACGTTGGATCAGTTGATGACGACGATGGCGCGTTCGGGTTCAAGATGAACGGCGCGGATTTTCTCGGGAAGCGAGACTCGATTGGCGGGTCTGGAACCAGGGTTCGCATCGGAGATCGTGGCGGCGATGAGCCATTCGATCAAGGCTCCCGGCAGGATAGTGTCTTCGAACTGAACGCTTTCAATTTCGACAAAGGCTCGGCCGTCTACGGAGCGCAGCCGGAACTTGGCGTTGAGTTCTTTTTCACCGCTGAATAAAAGAGCCCATAGCCCCTCCGCTGTTCGGCCGGCCGCCTGTTGCATTTTCCCGATGTCAACATAGGCGTGGAGGCTCGCATGGTCCTGGAAAATCCGCACGCTCAGACCGCGCACTCCCGCAGGCGTCTCGGATTCATATTCGTACTTCAGCAGAGAGTTGACCTCGGCCTCCGTAAAAACAACGGCCTCTCCGGGCATCGTTTCGCCTTTCTCAATGCGCTCGACTTTTTGCCGTGCGCTCCGACCCGACTCCGGCGAGAGAGAGGACGGTAAGGCAAGCGCGGCTGCGCCCAGGGCAAGTGCGGCGAGAGGCAGGACTCCCCGTCGCAATGGTGCGATGGCTCGTGTCGAGTTGATCGCCCGCTGGTCCCTCGAAACGAGCTGCCTTCTTGAAGTTCGGGGCGGCGGCCGCATCATGCCTCGTCGGTGGCGGGATCGGCGCAGCTCTCTCTGACTTCGCCGCCACTATCGCGGAAGAACTTCACGGCTTGCCGCGCCGCATCCTGTTCGGCCGCTTTCTTTGTCCAGCCGCCTGCGGTGGTCTCGAAGAGGCTGCCGACTTTCAGTCCGACCTGGAACCATCGTCGGTGATCAGGCCCGCTGGTGGAAACGATTTCATACTCGGGCGGAGGCAGATTGTGCTTCTGAAGCCATTCCTGCAAGGCCGACTTGTGAGCGGTCTTGTCCTCCAGCCTCGCCTTTTCAATGGCGTCGCCCGAGAGAACCAGGCTCGTTACGAGCCGCCTGGCGGCGGGAATGCCCCCGTCCAAATAGACGGCAGCGATCAAAGCTTCGAACCCATCGGCCAAGAGTGTCTTCTTGTCGCGGCCTCCGGTGCGTTCCTCGCCCGGCCCCAGCCACAAGAACGAGCCGAGTTCGATGCGCCTTGCCGCTGCCTCGAGGTGTGCCCCGCTGACAAGGTAGGATTTGAGCTGCGTGAGTTGCCCTTCCGTGTAGTCCGGGTAGCGATTCATGAGTTCGTCGGTCACGAGAAAGCCTAGTACGGCGTCGCCCAGAAACTCGAACCGTTCGTTGTAGGAGCCATCGTCCCTGGCCGCGGATTCCTGCCAATACGAACGGTGGGTAAGCGCTTCTTCGAGGCAGGAGCGATCAGAGAAGGAGTGGCCGATCCGGCTCTCCAACTCGGTCAAAGCCGCAGGTTTCGCCGCCGCCAAGACGGGTTCCTCCCATCCGCCCATAGATGCGCTCGAATGCGGCATCGCATGGACTTGCTCGAAAGATTGGTTGTCTCTTCGTGGAACACTTCAGAACGGCGCACGATATCCACCCGGTTGGGGTGCGAACCGAGGCTTGCTCTCACGAAAGCGGCTAAGGCTGCGCCGCCGGTGTGGCTGGAGCGGCAGCACCCGGCGCCGTACCCGCACTCCCGGCCGGAGGCGCCTTGCTCAATGCGATCTCCGCTTTCAAGATCGCCGCCGCGTCACGGCCGTTCGGTAGCTTGAACCCGCCCCGGGCAATGGACTGGTCGAGCATGCCAAGGGCTTCGTCATTCTTGCCCTGTTCCTTAAGCGCCTTGGCGATTTGGTAGAACACCTCGCCGGTCTGTTTGTTCGTGACTTGCAGGGCCTGACGGTAAGACTGCTCCATCGCCGTCCAATCCTCGCGCTTCGCGGCAACGGCCCCCAGCGAGTTATAAGCATTGGACATCAGGTCCTTCTTCTCGAGCAGCCAGTCATCATCTGTCATCAAATCCGGGTTGGGATTCTCCGCGCGCGGAATGATGTCGAGCGCCCTCTTTGCGTACGACTCGGCCTGCGACAGCTTTTCCTCTTTGTCAAGATCGTGCTGTCGCGTTCGGATCGGCAGAACGTAGGAAAGCGCCAACAGGGTGCCAATGTTATCAGGGTTCTCTTCCAGTACGAGTTCGCCGTACGTCAACATATTCTCGAAGTCGTTCAGCCGCTGATAACCGAGTGTCGTGAAAAAGAGTGCGTTCTCCTTATATTCGGTGTCTTTGTACTCGACAAGCAGCTTCTGGCAATAGTTGATGCCGCGATCCGGGATCTGAGGGGCTGCGGTACAGGATGCCCAAAGCGCATACTCCCTGAACGCGCTCTTGGGATGATTGTCGAGGAAAATCTCACACGAGTCGACGCGAGAATCCATATCGGGTGCGCCCATGCAGGCGTTGATGTCATCAGCTTCCTTCTGCGTCTTCGGTCGCGGTAGGTCCTGAGCCAGCGCTGGAAACACCAGCATCGCGGTCAATAGCAAACATACACCTGCACGAATCATTCGAATCTCCTTGTCGGCGGCCCTTGCTGAGGGGCCGTATCCGAACTGTCTCTATTCTAACCGCTTTGCCGGAGCGGATTGAGCACCGCGCCGGCTCACGGCTGCTGGTTCTCCTGCTCTTCGTCTTCTTCACGATCGACGCCGAAAGCGTCTTCGAGTCCGCCTTCGGCCAACTCGCGGATGCGCGGCGACGGGTCGCCGACATCAAGCGCCGACTGATAGTGCTCGACGGCCTGCTCGCGGTTTCCCATCAAGTCCTCGATGCGGGCGATGTAGACGTGCGACATGGCCCGTATGTGGGTGTCGTCCGCCAGGGCAATCGCCTTCTGGAAATGTTCGCGGGCCAAGTCCGGCTCGCCTTCGAAGGCCGCTACACGGGCCAAACCGTATTCGGCCTGAGCATTCCGTCCGCCGGCTTCAGCCAACGCCTCTTCGAACTTCGCGCGGGCTTGTTCCAGGTCTTCCAACCGGAAGTATCCCTCAGCTTCGTTCAGCAGCCGGTCCAGTTTGCTGAGTTGGGGGCGAGCCGGCTGGGACGCCGGTTTCGGCTGCGCCTGCACGAACTCCGTGTTCTGCAGGCGCCGCGCCTCGCCCTTGGGGTCGATATTCTGAATCAGTTCTCGGTAGTAGCTCGAAAAGGTTTCCGGTTGCGCTTCGTACTCCGCCAGTTGCTCATAAAAGCAGGGCGTGAGAATAAAACCCTCCTTGAGGAATTGCTCGGCGCGCGCCTGCTTGTCTGAATCCGATGCGCCGGACAACCTCACGTCCACCGCGTTGGCCAGCGATTTCGATGCCAGGAGCTGAAAGTTCGATTTGTAGATCTCGCTCAGGGCCGGAGCGAATAGAGCAAAGCGGGAGAGCACTTCCTTCTTGGCGATTTCCTCGGCGTGTCGGATCGACATCGGATCCAGCAGGTGCATCAGGAATGCCTGTCGGATCTGATCGAGGCGCAGCTTGTTCGAGGCCTGCAGCACCACTTGAATCTCCCCGCCGTAGCTTCTCGACGTTACCTGATTCGGCGCTCCCATGAGTGAGAAGTAGATCTTGAAACTGCGCATTTGCTGGCTCGTCGGGGAGAACCGCAGATAAGCGCCGGTCCGCAGCAGCATTTCAATCAGAGGCTGTTGATAGCGGGCGATCTCGTTGTCATAGGCCGGCTGATAGCGGTCCCAAAGCTCTTCGATGCCGGCCTCGCGATAGAACTCGGACAGGATCGGGCTCAGCGCGCGGAGCCGCCGGACACTAGGCGGCAGATCGGTTGGCAGATTCGCCGTGACCTCAAATGTAGGGGGACCGTTGCAGGTCAACGCGAAGGTGATGTACTGCGTCAGGTTGCTGCCGGGGTCATCGCGCAGAAACTGCTGATAGAAGTTCCGGAGCTGAGAGCGGCTATGTCCGCGGAAGTCTTTCAGATCCTCCCTTACGACCCGCCGGACGGCGCTGTCAGATGGTGAGCCCAAACCGTTGTCGTACCCGGAGATGTTGATCGCCGTCAGCACGGTGAACAGGCGGATGTCGGTCAGAAGCTGGTCGCCTTCGTTCTGCTGCGCTGCAAGGTCGGCGGCGGCGTGGGTGCACAATGCAGCCGCAATCAGAACGAGCGTGCCGACTCGGTACATGGTTGAGGGAGGAGCGAATACCGCTGCGAGCTATCGTTAGTCTAGAGGACGTTTTCTCGGTGCGTCCACGCAGAGCGCTCCGCAGCGAACACTACGACAGCGGGCTCATTGCAATCGTTCAAAGCCACTCTCCCTCTACAGCCAGCGTTGGAATGCATTGCGGCCGGCGTAGGCGGCTCTGTCACCGAGTTCGGCTTCGATCTCCAACAGGCGATTGTACTTGGCGGTCCGTTCTCCGCGGCAGGTCGAACCGGTCTTGATCTGCCCGCTCCCGGTGGCCACTGCCAGATCCGCGATGGTGGTATCGGATGTCTCGCCCGAGCGATGAGAAATGATGTACGTGTATTCGTTGGTCCTGGCGATCTCGATGCACTGCAGAGTTTCCGTCAGCGTCCCGATTTGGTTGAGCTTGATCAGAATCGAGTTCCCCAAGCCTTCAGCAATGCCCTGCTTGAAGATGGCCGGGTTCGTAACGAACAAGTCATCGCCTACGAGCTGCAACTTGCTGCCGAGCTTCGGCGTGGCTTTCCGCCAGCCTCCGTGGTCCTCTTCGGAGAACGCGTCCTCGACCGAGATCAGCGGGTACGCCTCCGCCCACGAAGCCCACATCTTGCTCATGTCGTCTGATGACCTGCGGCTGCCGTCCGACTGTGAGAAGACATACGTCCCTTGCTCGTAGAACTCGCTCGACGCCGCATCGATCGCGATGGAGATGTGCCTGCCGGGCTTGTAGCCGGCCTGACCGATCGCGCCGACCAACAACTGCATCGGCTCCTCATTCGACTCGAGTCGCGGCGCGAATCCGCCCTCGTCGCCCACAGCGGTGGAATAGCCTTTCTTCGTGAGGATCGCCTGCAGCGAGTGGAATGTCTCGGTGACGGCGCGCAGCGCGTCGCTGAACTTGTTGAAACCGAGCGGCACGAGCATGAATTCCTGGATGTCGACATTGTTGTCCGCGTGTTCGCCGCCGTTGAGGACATTGACCATCGGCACCGGCAGGGTATAGGTTTCCGCGTCAGTGAGATGACGGTAGAGCGGGATCCGCTTTTCGTTGGCCATCGCCCTCGCGGCCGCCAGTGAGACCCCGAGAATCGCGTTCGCTCCGATGCGGCCTTTGTTGACGGTGCCGTCGGCGGCTCTCAGCTCTTCGTCGAGCCGTTGCTGATCATCGGCGTCAAAGCCGCGGACTGCGTCGAGCAGTTCGTTTCCGACGTGGCCGACAGCCTTCCGGACACCCTTGCCGCCGAAGCGCGTCCGGTCATTGTCGCGGAGCTCGACAGCCTCATTCATTCCGGTCGACGCGCCCGAAGGCACGCGGGCCGATCCGCGAGCGCCGCTTTCCAGTGTCGCCGTGACCTGAACCGTCGGGTTCCCTCGTGAGTCGAGGACTTCAAGCCCTTCCAGATTGCTGATCTTGGACATTCAGGATTCTTCCGGGTTGCCCGTGAACAAAGAAAATCCAGGGTAGCACGCACCCTGACAGAGCGCCGATCTCTTGTCGACCTCTGTAGGCTTGGCCGATCGGTAGGTATAGGTAAACGTCGAGCCTTCTCCCAGAAACCCGACTCTACCTCATCAAGAAATGCCGTACATGCCTTTCGGCCGCTTCCGCCTCGCAACCGTCCTGGTGGCTCAGCCAGAACGGACTCTGATGGCTGCGTCCGAAACCGGTGACTCCGAGCTTTTCTCGCGAATCCCAACCGCACACAGCTTGGCCCAAGACTGAAAAACGCTGCCTCCACTCCTCCGGCTATAACTGCGGGAACCACAGCCGTCGAGCGGTCTCGCCGAGCACCTGGGCTCTCGCTTCATCGCTCAATGGCAAGGCCTCGGTGAAGATGCGCAAGTGCTCGGAGTAAGTGAGCTTCGGGGTCCACAGCGAGTTCGGGAAATTACTGCCCCAAACACAGCGCTCCGGACCGTACGTATCGATGATTTTGAGCGCTGCCGCGTGCAGGTCGCTGCCGGGATAGCCCTGCTCAGTCCCGGTGCTGATGAAATCCACCTTGGCGTACAGGTTCTCGTACTTCGAGAGCCGTAGTACTTCGCGGAGCACGGCGTCGTATTGGGGGCCGGGCTTGAGATCCATGCAATGACAGAAGCCCACCGTGATGTCGGAAAACTCCTTGAGCAGCTTCTCAGCCGATTCGACCCACTCGAGCCGCATCAGGAAAATGTCCACGCTCGCACCGACATCCGCGCAGGTTCTCCATAGCTTGCGCACGCCGTCATGATCGAACGTCGTTCGTCGGTTCCCGGGCGTGCTGCGCAACGTTTTGACGCCATACTCGCGAACATACTCCTCCAAAAGGCCGGGGCTGTGCGGGTCGTCGGGTTCGAGCGTACAGACGCCGGCCATCCAACTCGGATTGAGCTTCGCCGCGTCGCACAGGTAACGGTTGTCATAGTCGTAGAACGACACGGTGTGAACCGCCCGGACCGCGGAAACGCCGTGGGCGAGACTGGTGCGGCGGAGCTCATCGAGCGAGCCGGTGCCCTCCGGAACCCGTAAAGGGTTGTTCGGCCGCGGAGGATAGCGCTCCTCGTCCGGCGAAGTGATGTGAGCGTGGCAGTCGATGATCAGCATGGACCCATTCCGGTCAGTTGTGGTGCTCTGCCATTCTACGGAAGAACGGACGGAAGGGAAACTGCCGGGTAGTAGTCCGCTCTCATCGCCAACATAACCACGGACATCGCCGTGGCGCGAAGGTAAACTGTTAGCCTGCATTCTCATCACGTGGTGAGAAATGCAGGTTAGTCCATCGCCTTCGGCGTATCCGCCAAACGAGGAGACTTCCGGGATGCATCTGCCGTTGACCCCGATCCGCTTTCTGCTTTGGGCGGCTGACGAATACGGCGACAAGGTCGGGATCGTCGACGGAGACAAGCGCTTCGCCTACCGACAGTTCCTTGATCGCGCTGCGCGGCTCAGCGCCGCTGTTCAGAGCCTGGGCGTCGAGGCCGGCGACCGCGTGGCGACGCTGAGCTTCAACTGTCACCCGCTGCTGGAAGCCTATTACGGCATCCCGATGGCGCGGGCGATCCTGCTCTCGCTGAATGTCCGTCTTGCCGCCGAAGAGCAAGCGTACATTCTGGAGCACTCCGGGGCGAAAGTAGCGATTTTCGATCCGGAGTTCCTGCCTCTCGTTGATGAACTACGCAAAAGCCGTCCCGGGATACGCTGGATCCCGCTGTACGCGCCGCCGAACCCGCTTTCCTGGGTTCACTCGCAAACCTATGAGGAGTTGCTGGCAGCCGCCTCGCCCGAGTCGATCGATTTCACGATATACGACGAGAACGCGATTGCCGAACTGTTCTACACGAGCGGCAGCACGGGACGTCCCAAGGGCGTAATGCTCAGCCACCGGACGCTTTTTTTGCACGCGCTTACTGCGCTGATCGGCATCTACCGCCGAGGAGAAAAGCGGCCGGCGGACCAGCAGGTCGAGCTCCATACCATACCGCTGTTCCACGCCAACGGATGGGGCAAAGCGCACACCGTCACCCTCACGGGGGGCCGCCACGTCATGGTCAAGCGTTTCGAGCCGGCCCACGTGTTGGCTCTCATCGAGCGGGAGAAAGTCACCGGTCTGTGCGCCGTCCCGACGATGGCTACGGCGCTTGTGAACTGTCCCGAACTCGACCGCTATGATCTTTCCAGCCTCGAAGAGATCATGATCGGCGGCGCGGCATCCTCGCCATCGCTCATAGCGGAGACGGAAGCGAAACTGCAATGCAAGGTGCTTGCCGGGTACGGGCTCACCGAAACCTCGCCGGTCGCCATGATCGCCCACCTGAAGGATACGCTCGGCGCCGTATCGGAGGAGGAACGCATCCGGCGGCAGGCCATGACCGGGTTCTCTTTCCCCGGCGTCGAGACCCGTGTGGCCGACGCCGCAGGAACCGATGTCCCGAAAGACATGCGGACGATGGGCGAGATTCTCTTCCGCGGCGACCTCGTCATGGACGGCTACTGGAACGAGCCCGAAGCGACCGCCGAGACCGTCCGCGACAACTGGCTCCACACGGGCGACATCGCGGTCTGGGACGAGCATAACTACTTCCTGATCGTCGACCGCCAAAAAGACGTGATCATTAGCGGCGGAGAAAACATCTCATCCCTTGAAATCGAGAAGGTCATCGTCGCCCACCCGGCCGTGTACGAAACGGCAGTCGTCGCTGTGCCGGATGAAAAGTGGGGCGAGGCGCCGAAAGCCTATGTCGTGCTCAAGCCCGGCGCATCGGCCACGGAAGACGAAATTCGAGACCACGTCCGCAAGCACTTGGCTGGTTTCAAGGTGCCGCGGACGGTTGCGTTCGAGGCGGAGCTCCCCAAGGGAGCGACAGGCAAGATCCTCAAGCGGGCACTGCGCGATCCACACTGGGAGGGCATGGAGAAGCACGTACACGGCAGTGGCCGGAGTTAGCATTGTTTTGCGAATGAACTAAGTCGATGTCCTCCGCCGGCCTAACTGCAGACCCTTTGCTTGATGCTCTTTGGAACAAGGGGCTCATTCTGATCGGGGAGCGCGTAAGGCGTGAATACGCACTGCGGACGCCGATCTTCATCGACCTGCGTCACAAGCTGTATGACGATCTTGACTTGTTAGGGCTGCTTGGCGCGGCGCTTCACGGCGAACTGGTGCACATCCTGGGCGCTGACTCCGGGCCGGCCATCGCGCGTCAACAAGTCATCGGAATTCCGGATACCGCCACGCCGATCGCCCTTTCCCTGGCTTTGCAATCACAACAGACGGCTCTGCCCGTTGCCTACGGTCAGTTGCGTAAAAAGCCTGCCACCTATCCGGGGGGTGAGTGGGGTATGAGCGCCTACATGGGTACGTGCGACGACACCCGTGAGATCACGTTGATCGATGACGTGATGGCGTCGGGCCGCACGAAGGTGTGGGCGATCGACGAGTTGAAGAAAGACGGCCTCGACGTGAAGCGCATCCTGGTCGTGGTCGACCGTGAGCAAGGGGGAGATCGAATCCTCTCGGAGCACGGCTATCCGGTGCACTGTCTCTACAGGGTCTCGGCGCTGATCGAGTACTATCGCGCCAGAGGCAACATCGACGCCCCCACCGCCGCCGCGGCTCTCCAACACGTTCAAGCCAAACGGTTCTCCTGACCTGCAACATGCCCCTGATCAAGCGGTGCCGACACCGATCCGGATGTTTCCCGCTTGAATGTTCCGCACACCGACGGAGGAAAAACTGACCGCTATCCTGCTGGCTAGCCTGCATTTCTCACCACGTGGCGAGGCGAAGTGCGTGAGAGGGCCGTCAG
>JAPPLB010000020.1 GCA_028819575.1 Bryobacterales bacterium
TGGTGAGAAATGCAGGCTAGGTCTCCTGGATTGACGTTCTTGCAACCTGTGATCTGAAGCATAATTGGGCTACTGGTTGTTCTGCCTGTCCGCCAAGACTCTGTTCAGCCGACAGCCGATCGATTTCCGATCCGCTTCTGATGACACACCTGGCCATGCGTTGCGTAAGATTGCAGCACCGGCTGGCATGGCTTACGCCCGGTGCGGCTCCGGGCGTCTTATCCTGTTGGGGCAGGAGGAGAATGAGACATGCCACTGAACATGCTGGGCGCCTACGGAGACTGGGCGGCGGGGATCGTCGGCGAAGAGCCTCCGCAGCTTTCGTTTCGCCGAGCCGAGCACAATCATACTGACTCCTGGCGGCGCGAGGCGCGGGCCCGCTACCGCACTTGTCTATTGCAGCCGGATGCCGGTGGGACGCCTCGGCCGACCCTGCAACACCAACTCGAGTACGACGGGTTGGAAATCGAACATCTCAGTTGGCAATTGCCCTACGGCCCTCCGACCGAAGCATTGTTCCTCAAGCCTGCCGGCGCCAAGGGCCCGCTGCCCGGCGTTGTGGGGCTACACGATCATGGCGGCAACAAGTACTTCGGAACTCGCAAAATTACTCGTATGGGCGACGACCTGCACCCGGTCATTCGACGCCACCAGGACGACTATTACGGTGGTAAGGCCTGGGCTAACGAATTGGCGAAGCGCGGCTATGCCGTTCTCGTGCATGATACCTTCACATTTGCCAGCCGCCGTATGCGGGCAGCCGACCTGCCCGAGGTTATCAAGGACGGCCTCACCGAAGTCAACCCCGAATCCGAAGAAGAAATCAAGCGGTACAACGAATTCGCCAGAGAGCATGAACACCTGATCGCGAAGAGTCTTTTTTGCGCCGGGACAACTTGGCCCGGTGTCTTTTGCGCCGAGGACCAGCGTGCGCTCGATTATCTCTGCTCGCGGAGAGAGGTGGATGCCGAACGCGTCGGATGCTGCGGCCTTTCCGGCGGCGGGTTACGCACCGTCTATCTGACAGGCATCGACGAGCGCATTCGCTGTGCCTGCGCGGTCGGCATGATGACCACTTGGCGCGATTATCTGCTCAACAAGTGCTACACCCACACCTGGATGATCTACATTCCTGGTCTTGCGCCTTTCCTCGATTACCCGGAGATCCTCGGACTTACTGTGCCCAATCCGGTCCTTGTGCTCAACAACCGCGAGGACTCACTCTTCACCATGCCCGAGATGGAGCGGGCCGACCGAATTCTGAAGGATGTCTATCGCAAGGCCGACGCCGCCGACCACTACCGCGGCAGCTTTTACTCCGGTCCTCACAAGTTCGACCTCGAGATGCAGCAAGAGGCCTTCGAGTGGTTTGACCGTTGGCTGAAAGCGTAGCGGTCAGCCTGGTACTGGGAAGCAGTCAATCGAGATTATCGACCAGGACGACTGCTCGATCACTCGAGATCGAGGTTGTAGCGTTTGCCGGTTTCGACGATCGCCGCCCAAGTTGCGTCGTGGACGGGGATGCCGTCCTTCTCGCGCTTTGCCTGCGTCCGCAGCTCGGGCTCACCGGCAACGAGGATCTCGGACACGCCATCCGCCTTGCGGCTGCTCTTGATCCAGTCGATCAGGTCCCCGACGTCACGGTCGAAATCACTCCTGCAGCGAATCCGGTGAATGTCGATGATCGTTGCCCAGAACGAATTACCGACTCGCTTGATGCCTTGCCGTGTGCAGCCGGCACCCGACAGCGCACCGGCAAGGATGTCCGAAGCGAGACCCAGCGCGAAACCTTTGTGACCCGCGATGGGAAGAATCGCCCCTTCGGGAGGACCATAGAACTCGCTGGCATCCGTCGTCGGCCGACCCTCAGCGTCGACGATTGATCTCTCTGGCGCGGGCTGACCGGCCGTGCGAAAGTTGCGGAGCTTCCCCTCGGCGACGACGCAGGTCGAGATGTCGACGATGATGTGATCTCCACCGGGGCGGGGAATACCTATTGCGATCGGGTTTGCGGAAAGCCGCCGGTCGATCCCACCGAACGGAGCCACCAAGCTCCCCGCACCGTGTGTGTTCAGAAACAGGATGGATGCGAGGCCAGCTTCCGCCACCATGATCGGATAGTCTCCGGCACGTCCGATGTGAGAGCATCGACGAGCCGAGATGCTCGCAACTCCGGACTTGGCCGCTTTCTCGATTCCTACCTCCATCGCCTTACGCGCCATTACCTGGCCGAAGCCCCAATCGCCGTCAATCACCGCAAACGCGTCGGCTTCCATGACGACTCGGAATTCGGCCTTGACGTTGACATCACCTTTCTCCATCCAGCGCACATAGCTCGGGATGCGCATGACGCCATGCGAATCGTGACCGGCCAGATTCGCGTTGACCAGCGCGTCGGCTACGATCCGAGCATCTTCCGAACGGGCGCCGGCCGCCACGAAAATATCCCGTGAAGTGGACTTGAGCCGGTCTGCGGTGAACGTAGGCATTGCGCGGGAATTCCTTGGTCGGTAATCAGTGTCGGAAACGGCTTGCGAGACGGCCTCCGCCCCGGCGAGTCCGCGGACAGCTCGTCTACGCCTTCACTGCAGGTTGACGGCGTGCCGCTTATACAACTCGTCCAATGCGGCTCGAAGCGATCGGCACATTGTCTCGCAAGCTTCGGCCGCTATGTGCTGCTCGCCTGCCGACAGCGCTGCGATCCGGTTCAACAGCAGTCGAGGCTCTTTCTCATCGTTCTGGTGCACTTCGAAGTAGGTTTCCGCCTTGGACGATACATCGTAGTGAGCCCGAAGACCCTCCAGTTTGGAGCGGGATGTAGCCGGCTGCTGGGCTTCAAAGGCGTAGAGCGCACCCAACGAAGAAGCTCCGTTATCGAACAACCGATCCGCTGTCTCCCTCAGCCTTATGACGGCATCGGTCCGTGGTGAACCAATCTCTGTTCCGAAAGCAGCAGCGAAGTCACTCCAAAGACCGACGTGCTCCCGTTCTATAGCCGCAGTAGCAGAGTCTCCATGGCCATTCCAACCCTTGGCAATCAGCGCAATGAAGGCCCCATACTCTCGGGCGTAGTCACGCAACGCTTCGACCGGCAGTGTTCCGGCGCTCCACGCCTGGTAGAACTCGCTGTCGAGTAGGTTCCAGCGGCGAATCGATTCATTCAAACGGGCTTCCATCAACGGTCCGACCTCCTCAGGCTCAAGAGCT
>JAPPLB010000008.1 GCA_028819575.1 Bryobacterales bacterium
GTCCTGGCGGTCGTATCGCGTGCTTCGGCCGTCGGGTGGTGAGAAATGCAGGTTAAGCGGCTGTGCCGAAATCAAGCCCGGAGAAGGGACAAGCCGCCAGGAACGCCGCCCAAATGCGGCAGGCGTATGTATGCCTGCGTCCGCGCTCGAGGAAGGGAACCCGAAGATTCAGTGTTGGATGTCGCCGAACGTGGACGATTTTCCTCGATCGAGTTGCGTGGATGGTCCGGCGCTGAAATACTCCGTCAGAGTGTAGGCAAGCAGGGATACGGACAAACCAACGATGACCGGATGCACTTCCTTGCCGACCCAGCCGACTTGCTGCAACAGGAACCAGCTCATGACTCCCGAGGCCCCCACGAAGATCGAAACGGCAACGGAAGCGCGGCGGGGCTTCTCATGCCAGAGACCTACGACAAGAGCGGCGAAAAAGCACCCGCCGAACAGAGCGCCTGAAAATGCGGTCAGAGGGACCACATCCGCAGGCGGCTCAAGCGCGACCCACCCCGGTAGAGCAGCCACAAGAAAAATCGAAGCCCGTTGAAGACGTTCGACGGTTTGCAGGGGCATGTCTTTTTTCCATTCGGCCCACAGGTCGACGACCAGAGCAGCCCCTGCCACATGCAGGACGGAATCGATGGAAGAGAGCGCAGCGCACAGAAAGGCTCCGAGGATCAACGCGCCCAAGGCTGGTCCGAAGAGGTATTCCACGATGAACGGCACAACCTGGTCGGTGTTCCGGAAAAAATACCCCGACTGCTCCGACGGCACGATGCCGTGGGCCATGATCCCCAGACCGAACAACATCGGTATGGTCACGGCCATCAATCCGAAGGAAAGCCATTGAGCCGTACGCAGGGATCGAGGTCCGGCGTGCCGGAACAGCAGAAAGCGCACAACGAGCCGAGGCGCGACGATCAGCTTGATCCCTGTTCCCAGTGAAAGACTCATCACGTAGATCGGGGACATCAGGGCATTCCATGAAACCAGATCGCCTCCGAGCGGCCGGCCGTTGGCGTCAACGTCGGGGCTGTGAGCAATGAGGCTCCAATCCGCTTGGAGCGCGACTGCTCCACAGAGGACGACCGCCCCCAGAAGCATCAGAACGCCCTGAACAGTATCGGTGTGCAGGATCGCTCCGATCATGCCCCACGAGGTGTAAACCACGACCAGCAAGAAGACCGACAGCACGGCGATCTCGTAGGAGACGTTGAGGATCTGCGCGAAGATGTGACCGATGCCTTTGAAAACTGCAAGGATGTACAACAACGAGGCGATGAAAATGATGCCGGCGCTGAGGTATCCCGCCAGCGGGCTGTCATACTTCTGGCGCAGATATCCGGGCACGGTGACCTGGTTCAACCCCACCCCTTCTCCGAGCGTGCGGTGAGCATCTCGAACCATCCGCGGCGCGATGACAAACCACGCGATCCACCCACACACGAGGAAGACAAGAGCGCCCAGCATCCAAACCAGGCCGACTTTGTATCCGAAGCCCGCTTGTCCGAGAAACGTGTTCGTGCTCAGGAAAGTCGCGTAGAACGACAACGCGATGACGATGGCGCCGGGCCGGCGCTCAGGTTCTCGGTTGGCGCGCCACGCCGACAGAACCATCAACCCGACAAACGCGCTCAATATGGCGACCGGGATCCAGTTTTCAGCCAGCCAGCCGCCAGGATCTTCCATGTGGGCCTGAGCTAGCAGCCCGCGGCAAAAGTCGCGCAGGCGGCGTTACGCGCCGTGGGGCCGATTGCGTAACACATGACCGGTTCAGGAACGCAGGACCGCACTCCGCACACAGCCTGCCGGAAGCGGCGCGTAACCCTTCGGGCGACGGACATTTGCGGCCGTCGGTTTTGTCGTTCGCCGGAGGAGATCACCCGGATCGCCATCCTCCTCACTCCGCGCCGAGCGACCGCAGGAGCCCGCCGCGCTTTCCACGGGACTTTTACCACGGACTGCTAGATCCTTCCGTACTCCGCAACAGCCTTCTTGATCGACTTGAACTTCTCGATGAAGGGATACATGGCATGCTCCGTCTGATCGTTTTCGATGGCCTTGTCCAGCACTTCCTTGGCTCGATCGCGGGGTACTACCGCGACGCCATCTTCGTCCGCCACCACGATGTCATGCGGGCGAACCTTGACGCCGGCGCACATGATCTCGATGTTCGAGCCGACGAAACGATAGTGATTGATCGAAGTCGAGGGCACTGGGCCGCGGCTGAACGTAGGGAACTGAATCTTCCGAAGCTGCGGCGTGTCGCGCGCTCCGGCGTCGATAACGGCCCCGGCCAGATTTCTGACTTTCATGGCTGTGCCCATCAACCCGCCGATGCCGGAGACATCTTGTCCGTCCTCGAACGTGATGACGTAGACCGAGCCCGGCGGCGCGCTGTCGATCGCGTCCAGCGCTCCCTGGAAGTCGGCGGCCCCGTCATTGTGCTCCTCCTTCTTGAACGCGACCGTAACCGCGGGGCCCGCGATCTTGGCCGGGAAGAGCGGCTGTATATCGCTGGACATATGAGCGCGTTGACCTGTGATCTGCTCGACGGCATCAGACACCGACGCGACTTCGACGAGAAGAAAGCCATCGACAAGAGGATCGCCCGTCTTGGCTTGGGTGTAGCTCCCATCGATAGGCCAGAGAAGCACAACGGCAGTCACGAGCACCATGACGAGCATCAAACGTTTACGAGTCATTGGGAGTCCTTTGCAGTATTGAAGAGTCGATTCTATCAGGACTCGCGCCGCTGCTCTCCATACCCGCCGAAGCCTGGAAGCGCCTCAGTTGGCGGGTGCGTTGTGCGCGCTTCGACGGTTCGGGCAGGTTTCGCAGGAAACCGGGTCGCCGTCGGGATTGAGAATTTCGGGGCCACCGCAGGAACCTCGCAGGCAGGGGCGCTTCATCACCACGCCGACCGCCATGGCGAGCATGATGATGGCAATCGCGGCGACCGTAAAGGCGAGAACGGCGAACATGGTCAGACCTCTCCCTATTGTCGGTGATGCCGTCCATCGTTGTTGAACCGAGCTAGCCTGCATTTCTCACCACGTGGCGAGGCGAAGTGCGTGAGAGGGCCGTCAGGACTAGGCGCAAGCCGGGCGGAGGAAAAAGGCGCGAGCCGCTTGGCGCGCGCAGGCGTACTTGCACAGTACGTCGAGCACGGCAAGCAAGCGCAACGAAGTCCTGGCGGTCGTATCGTG
>JAPPLB010000137.1 GCA_028819575.1 Bryobacterales bacterium
TCCTGTCTGAATGATCCGCACCGCGTAGCGGGGCGGGGGCGGGACTAGCCTGCATGTCTCACCACGTGGCGAGGCGAAGTGGGTGAGAGGGCTGTCAGGACTAGGCGCAAGCCGGGCGGAGGAAAAAGGCGCGAGCCGCTTGGCGCTCGCAGGCGTACTTGAACAGTACGTTGAGCACGGCAAGCAAACGCAACGAAGTCCTGGCGGTCGTATGGCGTGCTTCGACCGTCGGGTGGTGAGAAATGCAGGCTAGGGTTGTCCGGTCGCAAAGTATCCATCGTAACGCGGAATGGAGGCGTCAAAGCCCGTAGTGGCCTCGTTTTCGACGTCCGTGAGGTTTCTGAGGTCAGGCCGGATAATGGGGCTATGACCCACCACGAGACCTGTGTTCATGACTTCATTTGCATCAGCCGTCACCAGCTTCGCGAGCGGCTGCGGCGGATTGAGCTTTGCATCGACAAGCTCAGCGACGATCAACTCTGGTCGCGGAATCACGAAAAAGAGAACGCCGTCGGCAACTTGATTCTCCATCTGGCAGGCAATGTCCGGCAGTGGATCGTTAGTGGCGTCGGCGGCGAGACGGATGCTCGTGATCGTGACTCGGAATTTTCTCGCCGCGAACCGCTCGACCGCGGGGAGTTGATTCTCCGATTGCGCCAGGCGATCGACGAGGCGGACCGCGTGCTCGCCTCCGTCACGACCGCACAGCTAGCCCGGAAGAGGAAGGTTCAAGTGTACGAAGTGACCGGGCTGCACGCGGTCTATCATGCCGTCGAGCACTTTGCTGAGCACACGGGCCAGATCATCTGGGTCACAAAGCGGCTCACTGGTGAGGATCTGAAGATCTACGGCTATCTTGACAAGCAAGGCGGAAAAGATCGACGCGAGCTGATGCCCTGATGTGAAAACCCATGATCCTCGCCTCGGATAGGTCGAAACGAGGCCGGTGTGACGGTACGGAAGAGTTAGCCTGCATTTCTCACCACGTCGTTACGCATGAAGGCTAATCCGAGGCTTGCCGCGAGCGCAACGCCTTGTGGAGCAACCCCAGCCCGGCGGTGATCAGTAACAAAGGCCAGAGCCGATGGATCGAGGCGTTGAACCAGCCCATCTCTTGAAACTGGAAAATCACGCCGAGCAACAATACGATCGTTCCCGGCGTCCAGTCAAACTCTTGCCGGACTTTCTTGCTCGCCAACAGGTTGATTCCAACGGCGATCAGGATCAATGGCCAGAACGCCAATAGGTCATGGAATCGCAAAGCGTCCAGATTTACGGCCTGAAATCCGATCCCCACGCAGATGGCGGCGATGCCAAACGCTCGGGATCTTGGGTCCAGAGCCCAATGCACGCCGGCCGCGATCAAGATTAACGGCCAATAGAGCCACAGGTCCCAGAGCCGCAGGACATCGAAATTGTGAAGCAGGAACAACACTCCCAGAGCCAGGACGACAAGGCCCGGGATGAAGCCTTTCGCTGAAGGGAATGACTGCATGGTCCGTTCCGCGATCAGGCGGTCGCTGCCTGCTCTGCCGCCTTCATGACGCGCAGCGTATTTCCGCCCAGTATCTTCGCAATGTCGTGATCCGAGAAGCCCCTGCCTCGCAGCCCCTCGACGAGATTCGGGACCTTCGAGATGTCCTCCATCCCTTCGGGGGTTTGCGCGCTGACGCCGTCGAAGTCCGATCCGAGCCCGACGTGGTTGACGCCGGCCACGGTAACGGCGTGCTCGAAATGGTCGAGAAGCCGCTCGAACGGCACGCGGCCGGTGCGCTTCAAGCGCTCGAGATCGATCTTGCGAAGCTCGATCGACCGCTGCTTGCGATCATCGGCAAAGGTCTTGCGAACCGCGGCCGCCTTCTTGCTGAGATCGCTGTATTCGGGCGCATAGACGCGATGCCGGTCGTCGAGGAACTCATTGTAGAAGTTGATGTGCGCCACACCGCCGTTCTTGGCCAGCGCCCGGAGCATGTCGTCGGTCATGTTGCGCGGGTGGTTCGACAGGGCGCGGCAGGATGAATGGGATGCGATCAGCGGGGCCTTGGCAACCTCGATCGCGTCGAAGAACGTCGGGTCGGAAACATGTGAGATGTCGACCATCATGCCGAGACGGTTCATCGTCCGGACAACTTCGCGTCCGAATTCAGTGAGTCCCTTCGTGCGGTCCTCCTCGCCGGACGAGCCCGCCCAAGGGGTGTTCGCGCTGTGAGTCAACGTCATGTAACGGACGCCTTTCTCGAAGTGATTGCGAAGAACGTCGAGGTCCGAATCGATCGTGTGGCCGCCTTCCACGCCCATGAAGATGGCGATCTTGCCTTCGTCTTTGGCGCGGACGGCGTCGTCCGATCGAGTAGCGAGAATCAGGTCGTCGGGGTGCCTTCCGACCTCTCGGACGACGGCTTCGATGATCTCGAACGAGCGCTGCTTTGCCGACGCGGGCGATTGGGATACGGTCGTGTAGATCGAGAAGAAAACGCCCGTGACACCGCCTTCGCGCAGTCGGGGAATGTCGACCTCTGCGTAGTCGTGGCGCTGCCCGAGGTCGTAGCCTTCGTCAGCGATCAGCATCGGCGTGTCGCAATGCAGATCGATGACGATCGAACTTGCCAGCAGGTTCGAGGAAGGCGTTTGCGGCTCCTCGGCGCCGGATGTTTCGGGCTCCAGGGATGATGAGCAGCCGGTTTGCTGCAGAAGCGACGCCGCGACGCCGAGCGCGGCCGCGCCGAAACGTCGGCGGGTCAGCATGGTCGCCTGATTATAACGGGCGGAATGTTTTCGAAAACCGCTCCGGTCGGCGGGAGGCTCCAACCCGCGGTCAACCCTCAGCCTGTGGAGTTGAGAACGTTGGCGAGGACGGCGGGATAGTCGGTGATGAAGCCGTCGACACCGAGCCTCAGCAGTCGCTTCATGGCCGGCTCGTCGTTGACCGTCCACGCGATCACCTTGAGTTCCTCTTCGTGAACATCGGAGATCAGCTCTCGCGAAGCGAGCTTGAATTGCGGGATCACGTAGTCGATCGGCGCATTGTGGCGCAATTCCTCGTCCTGCGTGCGGTTGTAGATGTAGCCGAGTTGCAGCTCCGGTGACAGCTCGTGGACTTTGTTCAACGTGCCGGTGTCGAACGCCGAGATCATGGTGTTCGCCGGATCGCCGTGCTCGATGATGAGAGCGACAGCTTCTTCCTCGAAGCCCGGCGTCTTGAATTCGATATCGAGAAAAGTCTTCTTGCCGAATTCGATCAAGACGTCTTGGAGCAAGGGAATCTCGAACCCGTCGGGCAGCCTTCGGATGTCATCGTAGGAACTCGACTGAACCGAGTGGTGCCCGACGACAGAGGGGTGAATGACGACCAGTTGGCCGTCGGCCGTCTTGCGCACGTCCAGTTCAAAACCGTCCGCACCCTGTTCGAGAGCTTTCCGGAAGCTCGGAACCGTGTTTTCCAACAACTCGGCGGCGCCGCGATGTCCGAAATTGAGTACCTTGGTCACAATCGTTTACCGACACCGTGCCCCTTCGGAGGCCCGGACAGTTGCAGCGAACGCTTGGATCACGTTCGCTGCAGATTCAAAATCGCCCGTTTCTCCGTTCGAAGCAGGTACCAGTCTCCGGCATTTTGATTAAGGAATGTTCTGCTGCCGAGAAGACGCGTGCGTCTCAGGCTAGAGCTTTCAGTGCACCCGGAATCGGTCCAAGAAAATAGCTAATGTAGCACATTCCGAAAACCGCAAGTGCATTGAACCGCGATGCGTTTGTAAACGGCTGCGGGCCGGCGGCGCGGGCATCGCGCTGCGCCGGAGAACGTTCCGCGAGACGAGACCTCGCTCGACGTCAACACCCCCGCTGGTGCAGGCCTGCATCGTGCCCGTCACAGCGCGGCATCGACAACGACTTCTGAGAGAATGTCGGACATGATCGTGACGAATGCGGCGGCGCGGGCGGTTTTCCGTGCCGGGAAAATGGGTAAGGCGGACTTGGCTTCAAGCGAGCATCTATTCGCGGGATTGAACTCCTTCGAACCAGGCCAGGAGCATCAGCTTCACACGCACCCGGGTCAGGACAAGATCTATTTCGTCCTCGAAGGGCAGGGAGATGTGACCGTAGGGTCAGACAGCAGTCGCATCGAGGCCGGGGACCTGGTGCTCGCCCGCTCGGGCGAAGAGCATGCGCTGAGGAATCCCGGGCCGGAGCGGCTGATCGTTATGGTCGTGATGGCGCCTCCGCCGCGCAAATGACATTGCCGCGTGATCGGCTTTACAGGGGCGGATACGCAAGACTGCCGGCGTTCATGGTGCGGATTTCATACAGGTTCTTGCCGGCCGTGATGTAGAGTGTACGCAACCCCTCTCCTCCGAAGGTGCAGTTCGTGACCGCGTCCTCGGGAATGGAGATCCTCCCTGCCAACTCTCCCTCGGGAGTGATGACGTAGATCCCGGCGTGGTTCTCGGGAGGATGGTTGTTGTTTCCGGCGGCTCCATAGATGTTGCCCTTGCTGTCGATCGCCATGCCGTCAATGCCGCGGCCGCCGCCGAAGCTGTAGTGCACGCGCCCGTTGGACGGCGTGCCGTCCTCGGCGAGATCGAAAGCCATCACGCGCGCTTCCCGTGGTTCCGCGATCGTATCTGCGACGTACAGCGTTTTGCCGTCCGGGGAGATCCCGATACCGTTGGGCTTGTTGATATCCGGTCTTGTCAGGACGCGCCTGAGGCGGCCGTCGAGGTCAATCAGGTAGACGTCCTCGGTGTCCAGCTCCCTGCCGGCCTGATCACCGTAACGCGGATCGGTAAAGTAGATTCGCCCCTGGCGGTCGATCACCAGATCGTTCGGACTGTTGAGCCTCTTGCCCTCATACTGATCCGCGAGCACTTCGACTTCGCCGGACGTCAGGTCGGTGCGAGTGACCTGCCGTCCGCCGCCCGGGGCGGCTCCTTCGCACGCAATCAGGCGGCCTTCCTGATCGAAAGCCAGACCGTTGGCGCGTCGGCTGGGGTTCCGGAACTCGGTCCACCCTCCGCCGGGGCTGTGCTTGAGAATGCGATTGCCGCGGATTTCGCTGAAATAGACGTTCCCTTCGGCATCCGCGGCGGGACCTTCGGTGAATACGACCGACACCGCCGTCCCCAGCTCCGCCCCCGCCTCCAGCACTCCGATCGGAGCCGGTGTTGGAGGCTGCTGTTCCGTTGGCGCCTGAGGTGTGCAGGCCGTCACGAGTAAGGCAGAGAAGAGCAGAGCAAGGCCGTCGCTGGGTCTGAGTGTCATTGCAGTGGACCTGAGGAAACGTGAGCTGACCTGTGTTTCTCACCACGTGGCGAGGCGAAGTGCGTGAGAGGGCCGTCAGGACGAGGCGCGGGCCGGGCGGAGGAAAAAGGCGCACGCAGCATGGCCTTTAAGGTTTTTCACGAATCACGAGGCACGAAACACGAATCACGGCCTTTTTATCGCGTGCTTCGACCGTCGGGTAGTGAGAAATGCAGGTCAGAGCGGCTGCGATGATAACGTGCCGGGCCAACTGGGTCAAGCGCCGCGGACATTTCCAAATGGAGTTGACTCGCCTTGCGGTCCGATTTTGTTGATCTTTCCCCGAGAATGAGAGATTCTATGTAGTTTTCCTTTGATGCGGGTCCGCCTGTTCTATCACGACCGTTGTTTTGACGGCGCTTGTTCGGCGGCTTTGTTCGCGGAGTTCTTTCGCCGCCGTTTCGATCCCGGCGCTGACTTCATCCTGACGGGTCTGTTCCATCGGGCCGATCAACTTTTCGATGAAGAGCTTTTCGACGGTGATGAAAACGTCATCGTCGATTTCAAGTACTCACCTTCTACGAAGCTCACTTGGTGGTTCGATCATCACCAGAGCGCGTTCCTGTCTCCGGAGGACGGAGAGCACTTCGAGCGGGATACCAGCGGAAAGAAGTTCTATGACCCGTCGTTCAAGTCGTGCACGAGGTTCATCGCAACCATTGGCCAGCAGAAGTTCTCATTCGATCCCACGGGGCTTGAGGAACTGATTCGCTGGGCGGACGTCATCGACGGCGCCCAGTACAGAGACGCGCGGGAGGCGGTCGAGATGGAGGCGGCGGCGATGAAGCTGACTCTCGTTCTGGAGGCGGCAAAGGAGAATCGCAGCAAGCAGATCATTCCTCTTCTCACCGAACATTCGCTGGACGAGATCGTTGCCCTGCCTTGGGTCAGTGAGTGCTTCGAGACGCTCTTTCAGCGTCACATGGAGTCGATCGAGCTCATCCGGGCGCGCGGCAAGCGGAGTGGCAATACAGTCTTCTTCGACCTGTCGGATACCGACCACGGCGGATACAACAAATTCATTCCCTACTATCTGTTCCCCGAGAGCGTCTACACCGTCGCCGTTTCCGACGCTGGTTTCCGCACGAAGGTTTCGGTGGGCTCGAACCCCTGGGCTGCCGTGGAGCCTCGCCACAACCTCGCGACGATCTGTGAAAGCTACGGCGGTGGAGGCCACTCGCGTGTCGGTGCGATCAGCTATGGACCGCAAGAGCTGAACCGGGCGCGCCGCACAGCCCGCGAGATCGTCGACAAGCTCTCAGCCACAGGTTAGAACCCTGGATCGCCCGGAACACGAACTACCGATTCTGGAGCATCGAAGCACTCTATCCGCGCAGAGAAACCAATCGGGATCAACTGACCGATCGACGAACAGGCGCCGGCAGTCTGTCGGGTGTTCCGGGTCGGCCTCACGTCCAACTTCGTATTCGTAACCCCTTGAATCCCTGAAAGTCGCCCCTGTTCGACGTAACCAGGGTCAGCTCGCTGACGAAAGCGATCGCGGCAATCTGCCCGTCGACAAACGGCGGGGTCCTGCCTGCCGCACTCAGCCGCGCTCGCTCGATCGCATGCCAGTCGGCGGCTCGTTGGTCATACTCCAACACGGGAAAGCTTGCCAGCACCACATCCTCGATATAGCGCTCGATGGCTTCTCGTTGTCGTGACGGCGCCAGCCGCGCACAGCCGAACCGCAACTCGTGCCAGACAGGCGCCGGAATCGCAATGTCGTCCTCGTGTTGATGCAGCAGCCGCATGACGCCGGGGGACGGCTTCGGCCTGAGAGGCTCCGAAATGATGTTGGTATCGAGCAGGTATTTCACGATTCACAACCGGACGTCGCGCCCCGCTGTTTCCGCGCGTGTCCCCGCGAACAGTTCGTCGGGGTCGAGTGCAAGCTCTGTGAGGTCTCTCTCATTGGTGAAGTCCCGGTACGCCGTGACGAAGCTGCGGCGGTTTGAAGCGAGACGCTCGAATCGCCGCAAGCCGATCAACACCGCGACGGGTTCGCCGCGCCGCGTCAACTCCACGGTCATTCCTTTCTCGGCTTCGCGAACGAGCTTCGGCAGATTGCGGCGTGCCTCGGCGATCGAATGCTTGTCAGTCATCTTCCATCCGTGATGTACATGAATATGTACATTATACCCAAGACCCTTGTGGCAGTCGCACCCGGAGCCGTCCCGGTTCCGCCGTGCGTGCGGCGCAGAACAGCGGGCTGTTTCCGAGTCCTGCGGTCTCTACTAAGGTGTTGAAGCGTTGCGCTGAACCAACTTCCTGCCGTAGACGAAGCCGCCGGAAGTTCGATTGCCGGCCTGAGGCGTGAGGCGGTCTTCAGACCTCGATCCGTTCGATTCTTCGAATCAGCGCGAATAGCGCCGCGAGTCCCAAAGTAGGCATCAGTCCGGCGGCCAGGAATACCGGCAAGTAGGAAAAGCGGTCTACCACGTACCCGGTGGCGAGCATGAGGATCATGTTCATGATTCCTTCGCCGAGGCCGGTCAGTCCCGCCAGGCGGGCCAGTACTCGAGCAGCGAACAGGTCGCCGAGAGTTGCGATATGCGTCGGGACGCTGATGGCGATGCCGAAGGTCGCGAGGCAGATCAGGGCCATGGCCGTGACGGCGCTGGGCGCGATGGGAACCGCCATGCTGCACGCGCAGAGGGCGGCGCTTGTCAGGAAGGCCGCCTTGCGGGCACGGTCGGTCGGCCAGCCTTTGGCGATCAAGTGGCCGGAGAACCAGCCGCCGGCCAGGTTGCCGAGGCCTGCGAAGAGAAAGGGAATTCCGGCGGTCCAGCCGATCTCCTCCATGCTGAAGCCCCGCTCACGGCGCAGGTATTCGGGCAGCCAATACCAGTAGAAGTGGACGACGGGGCCGCCCAGCGCCCGAATCAGGATCGCGCCCCAGACGTGCCGGATTCGCAGCAGGGGCAGCAACGAGGTCCGCTGTTGCGCCTCGGCTGGGGCTGGCTGGCTGGTACGGTCGCGGTAGAAGGCGAGCCAGGGGATTATCCACAACAGGCCCAGGGCGCTCGGGATGATGAATGTCATCCGCCAGCCGAAGTGCGATCCGAGCGGGACGATCAACAGGGGAGCGAGAAAAGCCCCGGCCACCGTACCGCTGTTGAAAATGCCGCCCGCCAGGGCTCGCTCTTTGATCGGGAACCACTGTGAGATGACTTTGATGCCTCCCGAGTAATTTCCGCACTCACCCGCTCCCAGGAAGAAGCGAAAGATCCTCAGGTGCCACATGTTTCGCGCAATGGCGTGGAGGCCGTTGGCCACCGACCAGACGAACATGATGAGCGGAAGGCCGAATCGGGCCCCCTTGCGGTCGATCATCCAGCCTGCCGGGTATTGAAACAGTGTCAGCCCAAGCAGGAAGGCGAAGAGGATCTGGGAGTAGTCCGCGTTCGTCAGGCCCAACTCGTCGCGAATCACGGGCGCCATTACGGAAAGAACCTGCCGGTCGATCAGGTTGATCATGATCGAGAGGAAAAGCAGGAAGAGGATGCTCCAGCGCTTGGGCGAGAGCTGGTCGTCGACGGTTGAGGGTCCCCCCGGCTCGTTCGTCGGGGACGGTGCGGTCATGAGGAGATAGCTGACAGCTTAGCCGAAACCGGCGGCGGCGCGTCTGCTTCGGATTCGCCTCCCCTGACCTGAAACATCCTCCTGATCAAGCGGCGTTGACAACGGTTCGGATGTTTCTCGCTTGAACGATCCTCACACGAGCGGCGAAAACCAAAAGCTAAAAACTGATGAGAAAGGCGGTTCGGCTACGATAGACGTTCCGAGCCATGAGTGGGCAGCAGGAGTTGATGCGGGTTTCGGTGGAAGAGTTGCGCGCCCGGGCGCGGACGCCTTTCCGGCTATTGCCGGACACGAAGACTCTGCTCCACCACTTCGCGCGCTCGATCGCGGACGGGATTCAATCCCGGAACGAGCGCGGCGAGCCGAGCCGATTGATTCTTCCGGTGGGGCCGACGAAGCACTACCCGCTGCTCGCTGAGATCACGAATCGCGAGCGGATTAGTTGGCGCGGCGTCCATGTATTCCAGATGGACGAGTTTCTGGACTGGCAGGGTCGGCTCGTCCCGGAGAGCCATCCGCTGAGCTTTGTGGGTTTCATGCGCCGCGAGTTGTTCGGCCGGATCGATCCCGCTATGCGGATGCCGGAGCGGCAATACTGTTTTCCGCATCCGTTCCGGCCGGATGAGATTTCCGAACGCATCGCAAAAGTCGGCGGGATCGACTGCTGTTACGGCGGGATCGGCTACCACGGCCACGTGGCCTTCAACGAGCCTCCGGTCTCCCGCTGGGGCTGCATCAGCGTGGATGCGCTCAGGAATTCGCTCACGCGTGTCGTGCCGCTGGCGCCGGATTCGATCATCGTGCAGAGCATTCACTGTTCCGGTGGAGATTCCTCGGCGATTCCACCGCTGGCGGTGACGCTGGGGATGAAGGATATTCTGAGATCCCGCCGGATTCGGCTCTACTTGGCAGCCGGCGAACGCCACCGCGCCGTCTTCCGGACCGCGGTGGCGGGTGACGTGATGACGGACTATCCGGCGACGCTGGTGCAAGGCCACCCTGACGCGGAGATCCTGACGGACGAGGCGACCGCCCGGCCGATCGAGTTGGGACTGGCATGATCCGAGCCGGCAGCCCGTGACTTGATATCATGCGAGCGATCTCGGAGGGTTCCTCATGGACCGACGGAGTTTGATTGCCGGCATGGCCATCGCGGCGGCTGAGCGGCTGTCGGCGTCGTCGCCCGCGTCAGGCGCGGGTGTGCAGAAGTCGATTCTCATCTCGATGCTGCCCGGGGAACTGTCTTATCTCGATCGTTTCAAGCTGGCCGTCGATGTGGGTTTCAACCTGATGGAGGTCCGGTCGCTGCAAGACAACGTCGAGGCCGCCAGGATCAAGGATGCCGCCGATAAGGCCGGACTGCGGATTCACTCGGTGATGAACGGGATCCATTGGCGTTACCCGCTGTCGAGCCCGATTGCATCGGAGGTCGAGGCGAGCATGGCCGGGATGCGCCGTTCGTTGCGGCAAGCGAAACTCTACGGCGCGGGGGTGGTGCTCCTCGTGCCCGCCGTAGTGCGCAGCGACACGACCTACGAGCAGGCCTGGGAGCGTTCCAGCAAGCAGATCCGCATCCTCGTCCCGGAGGCCGAGAAACTGGGTATCACGATCGCGGTCGAAGAGGTGTGGAACAAGTTTCTTCTCACGGCGCGGGACTTCAACCAGTTCATCGACCAATTCGAAAGCCCCGTGGTGCGAGCCTACTTCGACGTCGGCAACATCGTTCACTACGGCGTGCCGCAGCATTGGATTCGCCAACTGGGCAAACGGATCGTGCGGGTTCACCTCAAGGATTACGTACGGCAGACGCGGCAGTTCGTGAATCTCGGTGAGGGCGATGTCAACTGGCCGGCGGTCCGCGGTGCTCTCTCCGACATCGGTTATACCGGGCCGGCAACGCTGGAGATCAAGGGTGGCGACCGTTCGTACCTTCAGGATGTGAGCGCTCGCGTCGACCGCTTGCTTGGTTGAACCCGTGGGACGGAAGCATCTGATGTTCGTGCTCCTCGCTGTGTTCTCCCTGCTGTTGACCGGGCTCGCAACGGCTCAGGGACCGCAGGGCGAGGAGTTCTTTGAGAAGAAGATCCGCCCCGTCCTGGCGTCCCGCTGCTACCTGTGCCACGGAGCGGATGCGCCTCAGGTTCAGGGTGGGCTGCTGCTCGACTCCCGGCAGGGTGTGCTGACAGGCGGGAACTCCGGACCGGCGGTCAAGCCCGGCGATCCGGACCGCAGCTTGCTGCTGCAGGCGCTGCGCTACAGCGGCCGGTTGAAGATGCCGCCGGACGGTCCGCTCGGTCCCGATGTAGTGCGGGACTTCGAAGCGTGGATTCGGATGGGTGCTCCCGACCCGCGGACCGGTGCCGCTGTCGAAACCGGCCTGCTGCCCGACGGCTCGCGCGAGCATTGGTCGTTCCAGCCCCCGGAGATGCCGCAGCTTCCGTCCGCCGTCGAGCAGGATTGGGTACACAACCCGATCGATCGTTTCATTCTCGCCAAGCTGCGGGGAAAGGGCATTGAGCCGTCGCCGGAAGCGGATAGACGGACGTTGATTCGACGGCTCAGCTATGACCTGACGGGGCTGCCCCCGGCTTGGGAAGAGGTGGAGTCGTTTCTTGCCGATGAATCGCACGATGCTTACGAAAAGGTGGTCGAGCGTCTGCTCGGATCGCAGAGCTACGGTGAGCGCTGGGCGCGTCATTGGATGGATGTGTCGCGCTACTCGGACTCGTACGACGGCTCGCGGCGCTTCGCCTTTGCGTACACCTATCGTGACTGGCTGATTCGCGCTTTCAACGAAGACATGCCCTACGACGAGTTCGTGCGTAAGCAGATTGCCGCGGACCTGCTTCCTGGAGGCGACCGTCGGGATCTCGCGGCTCTTGGTTTCGTGACGCTCGGGCGCAGCGTGCCGAAGGGCGAGCACGACATGATCGACGACCGGATCGACGCAATTACGCGCGGCTTTCTGGGGCTGACGGTCACTTGCGCTCGTTGCCACGACCACAAGTTCGACCCCATCCTCACTCGCGAGTATTACGCGCTCTACGGGGTGATCAAGAACTCCCCCGAGCCGACCGAGTACCCGCTCGTCGCCAAAGAGGACCCGCACGATCCGCTCACTCGGCAGTACCGCCGGGGGATGGAGCGAAGGCTCAAGGCGATCGATGATTTCATCACGAAGCGCCACGCCGAGTTGGTTGCGGAGTTCCGTGCGGCCGACTGGTTGGCGCGCTATCTGCTGGCCGCCGACAAGGCGTCGAAGTTCAGCAACACGCAGATCGAACGGCTGTCTCGTGAGCGCGACTACAACTTGTTCGTGCTGAGACGCTGGCGGGACTACCTGAACCGTCTTCGCGAGACGAATGATCCGGTCTTCGCGACATGGCGGGCATACGCCAAGCTTGACGCCGAACTGTTCGCGGAATCGGCCGCCAGGGTTGAGCCCGTCGGGAATGAGCACGTCCGTGCAAGCTTTGAGGCGAGGCCCCCGGCTTCGATGGTCGAAGTGGCCGCGCGCTACGGCAAGCTGCTGGCAGAAAGGGATCGGTCCGAGCCTTATACCGACCCCGGGAATGAAGCGCTGCGTCTCGTGTTGCGGGCCGAGGACGCGCCGACGAACGTCAAGCAAGAGGACTTCGTTGAGATTCGAGGTCCGGGCGGGGACGCCAACATCATCCGGGCTTTGACCCGAGCCGTGCGTGCATGGCAGGCGGAGTGCGCCTACCGGGGACTCGCGCCGCGAGCGATGGCGATCGAAGACGACGCTCGGCCCGAGCCGGCTTACGTTTTCGTGCGAGGGAATCACAACAATCCGGGCGCCGCGGCGCCGCGGCGCTTTTTGGCCGTGCTCTCCGAAGACCCGAAACCGTTTGACGCCGGCAGCGGACGGCTGGCGGTGGCCGAGGCGATCTCTGCTCCATCGAATCCGCTGACCGCGCGAGTCATCGTCAATCGAGTTTGGGCTTGGCGCTTCGGGAGGGGCCTGGTCGAGACAACGAGCGACTTCGGGACGCGCGGCGCGCCGCCAACGCATCCCGAATTGCTCGACGATCTGGCTCGCCGCTTCATGAACGAGGGCTGGTCGCTTAAGCAACTGCACCGCTGGATGGTGCTGTCAAGCACCTACCGGCAATCGAGCGGCGACCGCCCGGCCGCGCGTGCGAAGGACCCCGAAAACAGGTTGCTCTGGCGAATGCATCGGCGGCGATTGGACTTCGAAGCGTTGCGCGATTCGCTGCTGGCGGTGACGGGGCGCCTTGATCCGGAAGTAGGCGGATTGCCCTTCTCGCTCGAGGCGCAGCCGGCCGTTCCACGGCGGACCATCTACGCCTATCTCGAGCGCGGGCAGTTGCCGGGCGAGATGTACACCTTCGATTTCGCGAAGCCCGAGGCGCACCAGCCGGAGCGCGTCCGGACGATCGTGCCGCAACAGGCGCTTTACCTGATGAACAGCCCCTTCGTGGCTGAGCAGGCCGTGCACTTGGCCGGACGGCCCGAGATTGACTCGCAGCCGACCGCGGAAGGGCGAGTCCGGTCACTGTATCGAATCGTCTATCAGCGCGAGCCCGGCGATTCGGAACTGAGATTGGGGCTTGAGCTGGCGCGCGCTTCTGTCTCGGACTCGGCTAAGCGTGCTGCCCCCGGACCGTGGAGTTACGGTTCCGGGTCTTTTGATGCCGCGAGCGAGCGGGTGAAGGGATTCGAGCCGTTCCGGTATTTCGAAGGGGGCCGTTGGCAACCCGCTTCGCTTCGGCCGCAGCCGCTATTCGCGGGACTGTCGTTGTCGGCCCGGGGAGGATCTCCGGGCGGCCGTTCCGGGCTCTTGGCGGTGCGCCGCTGGGAGGCGCCGCGATCGGGGACCGCGAGCGTCGCCGGCGCTTTCAAGCATTCCATGAACGAGGAAAGAGAATGGAGTGACGGAGTACGGGTCTGGATTGTGCATAGCCGCCTTGGAGTTCTCGCCGAGGGCTTGGCTCGCAACGAGGAGTTCGAGCTCCGTGCGGAGAATATCGAAACCGGAAAAGGCGACATGATCGACTTTGTCGTCGGCCCCGGGGACGACATTGAAAGCGACGAATTTGCCTGGGAGCCCGAGATTCGAATCGGTTCCGATACCTGGAACGCGGCGGCGGACTTCCGAGGCCCCGAGCCGAAGGAACTGGGCCGCTGGGCTCGTCTCGCTCAAGTGCTGCTGGCGGCGCACGAGTTCGCTTTTGTAGATTAGAAGCCGAAATGTTCGATTCGAGCCGCCGACGGTTCCTCAAGCATTGCGGGATGGGCCTTCCCGCGCTGGCCGCGGGCTCGCTGCTGAGCGAGCAGGCGCAGGCGGGGCCGCTCGAGCCGAAACGGCCGCATTTCCCCCCCAGGGCGAAGCGGGTGATCCATTTGTTCATGAACGGCGGGCCGTCGCAGGTCGATACGTTCGACCCCAAGCCGGCGCTCGCCAGGTATGCCGGCAGGGAACTGCCCTTCAAGTTCAAGACCGAGCGCCGGACAGGCGCCGCGTTTCCTTCGCCTTTCACGTTCAAGCGGCACGGCGAGAGCGGACTTCCGGTCAGTGAGATCTATCCCGCGTTGAGCCGGCATGTCGACAAGATGTGCGTCATCCGGTCAATGCACAGCCCGCTGCCGAACCACGAGCCGTCTCTGATGTTGATGAACTGCGGCGACATCAGGCAAGTGCGGCCTAGTTTCGGCTCGTGGGTCACCTACGGCCTCGGCTCGGAGAACCGGAACTTGCCGGGCTTCGTCGTGTTGTGTCCGGGCGGATTTCCGGTGCAAGGTGCGCACAACTGGCGTTCCGCGTTCCTTCCCGGAGCCTTCCAGGGTACGCACATCGACACTAAAAAGACGGATATCGACGAGTTGATCGCTCATATCCGCAATCCTTCCATCCCTCTCGAAGAGCAGCGCCGGCAGCTCGATCTGCTGGCGAAGCTGAACCGGCGCTATATGGAGGATCGCGTCGCCGATGCACGCCTCGAATCACGCCTGGAGAGTTTCGAGCTTGCCTATCGTATGCAGATGGAGGCTGCGGACGTTTTCGATGTGAGCAAAGAGCCTCGGCACATCCTGGAGGCTTACGGGGACACGCTGCATGGACGGCAGATTCTCATGGGCCGCCGTCTGCTGGAGCGCGGTGTGCGCTTTGTTCAGATTTGGCATGGCGCGGGCCAACCGTGGGATTCCCACAACGACATCGAGAAGAATCACCGTAAGCTTGCGCATGAGAACGATAAGCCCATTGCTGCCCTTCTCACCGATCTGCAGCAACGCGGCATGCTCGAAGAGACTCTTGTGCTCTGGGGAGGCGAGTTCGGACGCACCCCGACCGTGGAGTTGGCGGAGAAGGGAGCCAACAGCGGGATGGTGAATGGTCGAGATCACAATCCTCATGGATTCACGGTTTGGGTCGCTGGAGGCGGCGTCAAGGGCGGCATGGCCTACGGCGCGACAGACGAGTTTGGTTTCGCCGCCGAGCAGAACAAGGTCCATGTGCACGACTTGCACGCGACCCTGCTCCATCTGCTAGGCTTCGATCACGAGAAGTTCACGTATCGCTATGCCGGTCGTGACTTCCGGCTTACCGACGTGCACGGCCGCGTCGTGCGCGGCATTCTTGCTTAGTGAGACCGCAAGGGTTCACGGAAGGAGGCAGTCTGTATGAAGGCGATAACGGAGAGAGGAATTCAAGCCTTCACGCTAAATGCGTTGCGCATCGTCACGGGGTTCCTGATTGCGCCTCATGGGGCTCAGAAGCTATTCGGGGTCCTCGGGAAAGATCCTGTTGACTCGATCTTCTCGCTATCGGGTGTGGCGGGGGTGCTCGAGTTCTTCGGAGGCGTGGCGCTAATCTTCGGCATCTTTACGCGCCAGGTCGCTTTCGTTCTGTCGGGATTGATGGCGGCCGCCTATTGGATGGCGCACGGCACGGAGGCATTCTGGCCGATCGTGAACCAGGGGGAACTGGCCGCACTCTACTGTTTCGTGTTCCTGTTCCTGTCCGCCCAGGGCGGGGGCGGGTTTTCCCTCGAGGGTTGGATTCAGCACCGGCGATAGGCCGGACCGATCGCGGGCGGTCAAAGAGCCTGCCTCCCCACGCCATCCATCGACTCGACGTTGAAGATCAGCGTCGCGTTGACCGATGCTGTTGACGAGCCTGCCTTTTCACCACGCGGCAAGGCGAAGTGCGTGAGAGGGCCGTCAGGACGAGGCGCGAGCCGCTTGACGCACGCAGGTGTAGCGGCCGTATCGCCTCCTTCGGCCCTCGGGTTGCGAGACACGCAACACGGCCTTTAGGTTTTTCACGAGTCACGAAACACGAATCACGGCCTTTTTTCGCGTGCTTCGGCCGTCGGGTGGTGAGAAATGCAGGTTGAACCCCGTGATCTTGGTTGGCGCTCCTGAGCCGAGAGGGGTAGCTCAGTCGTTCAGTGACTTTGTCGATCTTTACCTCAATGATTCTCCTGACCGGTACGTGAAGGCAGACCAGGAATTCTAGCTGTAGAACCATGGAAGCCGCGTTGCCGCTGCCGGCTGATCTGCCGGATCCGGTTCACTGACCGCTCAATCCGCTGGCGATTTCGCTGTAGTCCGCCCTTGCCCTCTCCGGGTGAATTTCATAGATGATGTATTCGCTGTTGTGCTCTCGTGCCAGGTCCTTGTAGAAGCCCCTCGACTTCTTCACTTGATGACGGCAAGGACAGCATTCAGCTCATTCCGTTCGGCAAGCCGGCATTCCGTTCGTACTTGCCGGGCACCTCATCTCCAGCAAAAACGACTTTGAGATCTACGTGGTAGCCTGACTTGGTCAGCATGCCGAGCAGCCAATCGGAAACAAACCTGATCGGGCACGTTCTGGCGCCCGTTGATTTCTCGAAACGATGCGCCGCCACTGCTCCCTATGCGATTTCGCTGGCCGACCGCTTCAAGGCCAGACTCACCTTCGCCCACGTCATTCCTGGGCTCCCCTATCAGGGGACCGAGAAAGAGGCATTCTACGGTCCAAGAGGCGAGATCGTCTCGGGACGTGAACTAGACCGGTATTACCGCAGTCGCCTGGACGATTTTGTGCAGGAAGCCACCGGCAATGCGGATGTGGGCAGGATTCTGCTCAAGGGAGATGTCTCGCAGCGGATCGAGGAATACGCTCGCAATAGCGGCGTTGATCTAGTGGTGATTCCTACTCATGGATACGGGCCCTTCCGCCACATGCTGCTCGGATCGGTGGCCTCACGCATCTTGCACGACCTAACATGTGCGATCTTCAGCGGCGTCCATACCGCCGAGCCGCCCGAGATTCCGCCCCGTTTCAAGAGAGTGGCGTGCGCGTTGGACCTGGGGCCTCACAGCGAGAGGGTGCTGCGTTGGGCCTGTGAGTTTGTCAGGGTCTGGGAGGCAAGTCTCCTGTTGATTCACGTCACACCCCGACTCGAGTTCGAGGTCTATCAACCGCATTTCGTCAAGGACGACTGGCACGATAAGATGGCCGGCGCAGGGCGAGAGGCTGTCGAGCAACTGATGGAGCGCGTCGGCTGCGAAGCGCATGTGAATGTGCAGGCAGGGCATCCAGTGCATTCCGTTGTGGCTGCGGCCGCAGACGAGCGCGCGGATGTGCTGATCATCGGCCGAGGCCGGGCTTCAGAAATTCCGAGCAGGTTGACGACGCACGCTTACGGGATCATTCGAGAGGCCCGGTGTCCGGTAATCAGCGTTTGAACCCGCATCTCCGGCTTGGTCTCAAGTTAGATCTAGCAGCAGGAAGCAAGTGGCATGCCGGTGGGTCCGTCTACTGCCGGACGCCCCGAGACGAAAGAGGGAAAAACGATGACAAGGTTCAAGAAGGTTCTCGTCTACGTCAACACCGACAATGAGAAGCACGCGGCCCTCGATCGCGCGGTCCGTCTGACGGAAACGACGGGCGCCCGGCTCACGGCCGTGGACGTCGTGCCGGACTTGCCTGAACTCTTTCCCGAACTCGATTCGCCGCCCTGGGTGGTGCCGAGTGAGATCGCCACGTACAAGCGTGACGAATTGTTGAGGCTGGTAGCCCCGTTCCGCCGCCGGGGAGTAGAGGCGGAGGTCGACATTCTTTACGGCAATCCTGCTGTCGAGTTGATCCGGGAGGTCCAGAGAAACGGGCACGACCTGCTGTTGAAAACAGCCGAAAGGGGCGGACTGACGAAGCTGTTCGGCACCACGGCGATGCGGTTGCTGAGGAAATGCCCGTGCCCGGTCATGCTCGTCAAGCCCGGCCGAGCGAAACGATTTGCGCGTATTCTCGCCGCGGTGGACATTGCCCCGCACGACCGGGAAAATGCGGCGGTCAGCAAGAAGGTGCTCGATTTGGCTCTGTCCGTGGCCAAGTTCGAAGGAAGCGAGCTTCACGTACTTCACGCCTGGAGAGTGCTCGGCAAAGCCGCGCTCAGGCGGGCTGAAGTTCCAGACGGCGAACTGCGAGAATACACAGAGTCCATGCGAAGGATTGTCCAGGCGTCCTTCGATGAGTTTCTGGCCGGGTTCGATCTGCCCCAGAAGCGTGGCCGCGTTCACCTGCTGGAAGGCGATGCCGGGGTCGTGATCCCTGACTTCGTGAAGAAGAGACGAGTCGCCCTGTTGGTGATGGGGAGCGTGGCGCGTACAGGAATCTCGGGCCTGTTGATCGGCAACACCGCCGAGCGAGTGGTGGGGAATATCGGCTGCTCGCTGCTAGCCGTCAAGCCGGACGACTTTGTTTCACCGATCCAGCTCGAGGAGAATGGCACAGTCCACGTTGACTGACCGGTATGGCGCTAGGCCTGCGCAGTGATTCCACAATCTGCGGCGAGAAGAGGTCTGTAATCTGGTGCGCGGGAGTTCCGTAATCCAACCCTGAGCGAGGGGGGAACATCGACCCATGTCGCTTGGCCGACGCCATGCCGATCGTCGACGCTGGCCTGCATGTCTCACCACGCACTTCGCCTCGCCGCGTGGTGAGAAATGCAGGCTAGTGGCAATCGGCGAAGGTGAAGCTTCTCATCGACCAGAATCTTCTTTCCCACGAGGTGGCATGGTTGGGGCAGTTCCCGGCCCCGCCGCCGATCCCATGAGCGAAGACGAACGCCTCGAGATGCTCCGCACAGCGACCGAGGCCCACGCGGACCTCAAGGAGCTCACCCTCAGGTTGCGCCGCCGGCTGACCTCGAAAGCCCCGGCGACCAAGGCCGCCTTCAAGGCCGAGCAGGAGTTGTTTCGGCTCCGCCGCGAGGCGAGCTGCAGCGACTCCCGATCGAGGGTCCGGAACCGTCGCGACGGCGCGAGGAGTTGGGTGAGGTGCGACGCGGAGGCAAGGGCGTCGATATCGAGCGCCTGCGGCGCGGGAAGGATCGCGGCGGCGAGCGCTGAAAAGTCCCCTCGAAACCACTACCGAGACCCGAACACCCAGGTCCTTTATTGGTCCAGCTCCTCGCTGAAAACGCCTCTACGGGCTTCTCCGAGGGAGTTTTTTCTCCGAGGGCAGGGGTTTTACAGTAGAGCACCAGCTTGTCGAGTCTCTGTGACGATCGCCTCGGCACGTTTGCGCGCTCTCATTCTCGCGTTCGCCAAATCGTAACTGGCCTGGTACCGCATCCAGAAATCGGCGTTCGACCAGCCGAGATTCTCAAAGCGCATGGCCATATCGGCCGAGATTCCGCCCCGGCCGTTGAGAACCCGGTCCAGGGTTGTGCGGGCCACGCCCAACTTTTCGGTGGCGGTGGTCACCGTCAACCCTTCGGCCCTCCGGTTGCGAGACACGCAATACGGCCTTTTTTCGCGTGCTTCGACCGTCGAGTGGTGAGAAATGCTGGTTGACTCCACCCGAGCTGCGGCCGTTTCTCTTGTTCGGGAATAATACAATGTGGGAAGAATCTTCCCGCGAGCAAGCCTGCCTTTCTCACCACGTGGCGAGGCGGAGTGGGTGAGAGGCCCTCAGGACGAGGCGTGTCGCGCGCAGGTGTAGCGGCCGTATCGCTTCCTTCGGCCCTCGGGTTACGAGACACGCAACACGTCCTTTAAAGTTTTTTACGAATTACGAATCACGGCCTTTTTACCGCGTGCTCCGGCCGTCATGTGGTGAGAAATGCAGGCTAGCCCCTCCGACTCCCATCTCATCGCGCCGAATCCGATCACACGAGGAGAATTCCTCGTTGCGCTCGCAGCGGGCGGTGCTGCGCTGGCGAGCCCCGCCGTCGCCCATGACGGTGGCCGCATGATGTGGGACTTCATGACCGGCTACATCCGCCTGCTCGACCAAAAACGCCGCGAGCGTTTCGACGCCATCGAAACTGCGGAGGATCTCGACGTGCTGCGGCGCAAGGTTCGCTCCAGGCTCACCGAGATGTGGGGTCCTTTCCCCAAGGAAAAGACGCCGCTCAACCCGCAGAGGCTCGGCGTGATCGAGCGACAGGGTTACCGCATCGAGAAGATCATCTACGAATCGCGGCCGCGGTTGTTCGTGCCCGTGAACCTGTACCGTCCCACCGGCGCCGACGGACCCTTTCCGGCCACCATCTTTCCTCCCGGTCATGCCGCGGCGGGGAAGGCCTTTCCCGACTATCAGAAGTTCTGCATTCGGATGGCTCAGTCGGGATTCGTCGTTCTCATCTGGGATCCGATCAGTCAAGGCGAGCGCATCCAGCTTTGGAACACGAAAGACGACAGCCCGTTGGCTGGAACAGGCACCGGGGAGCACAGCGTGCTGGGGCGGCAGTGCTACCTGCTGGGTCTCAACTTGATGCAGTACCGGGTTTGGGAGTCGATTCGGGCGATCGACTACCTGGAATCGCGCTCCGATGTGGACGCCGGCCGAATCGCCATGGCCGGCAACTCGGGCGGCGGCATGGAGACGCTCCAATTCGCTGGCTTCGAGGACCGGCTGCGCGCCGCCGTATCCACCTGCGCCGTTGCGACGTTCCGCGCAAAGACCGAGGCCTTGTTGATTGCCGACCCGGAGCAGATCCTTCACGGCACGCTGCGGCACGGTATCGATCATCCCGAATTGCTGGCCAGCTTCGGACCCAGGCCCTTGATGATCGGCGCGGCCATCCGGGACTACGTTCCCATCGCGGCCACCCGCAGCACGTACCAGGAAGTCGCCAAGGCCTATCGTCTGCTGAACGCCTCCGGGAAGCTTGTCCTGCGGGAAACGGACGACACGCACGGCCTCAACAGGGAATTGCGGGATGCCGCCGTTCGCTGGCTGAGTCGCTGGTTGAATCCTGATGCCCCGAAGAGCGAAGAGCCGTTGGCTGTTCTGCCGGAGGAGGATCTTCGTTGCACCTCGACGGGCCAGGTCGCGACCTCCTTCGATCCGAGCAGCGTCTTGACGCTGAACCAGGCGTACGCCGAGCAGACGGCCCCGCAGCGTTCCGTCCCCAAAACAGCGGATGAATACACCGTCTTTCGCTCTGAAATCCGCCGTCGGGTCCAGAACATTACCCGGGTCGGACCGTTGAAACGCGAGCCAGGCGTTCTCGTGCCGGACCGTGTCTTCGATACGGCGGATTTCCCCAAAGGCGACGCGATCGTCGTCTCCGATTCGGGCAAGGACGATCCGCTCATTCGCCGCAGTGTCATCGACCCGCTCATTGCCGCGGGCTACCGGGTCGTCGGCATCGACCTTCGTGGATGGGGCGCCACGAAGCCCGCCCTCGAGGGCTACCAGGTAAGGTTCGACTGGGACGACTTCTTTGCCTACCGTTCCCTGGAGATCGGCCGGCCGCTGTTGGGCCAGCGCATGAGAGATCTGCTCGGGGCGGCCCCGAGCCGGACCACGCACCGCACCTGGCTTGTAGTCGGCGTCGGTGCGGCGGCGCTCGTTGCGCTGCACGCGGCCGTGATCGATCCGAGGATCGATCGGCTGGTCACGGTAGGCGGATTGCTGTCGTACCGATCGCTCATTGACGATCCGCTCGCAACAGAACCCTTCAGCAGCTATCTGCCCGGAGTGGTTCGCGCCTATGACATCCGTGATCTCTATGCGGCGTTGGCGCCGCGCCAGGTTCTGGTCGTGAATCCCATGAGCTCGCGCCGCCAGCCGCTCGGAAGGGTGCAAGCCTGGGAGCAGCTTGACTGGGCGTCCCGGGTCTACGAGCTGAACGGCGCGGCTGATTCATTCCGGCTGGAGACGAAAATCAGCTCCTTGCAGATGCGGGAAACGCTCGAAGCATGGGCCGGTGCGGTAACCTGCTAAGCTTCCCTTCATGCACCGAATAGGCTTATCCGCGGTTGTGATACTGCTGGTCGCGTTAGCCGCCGGCCTCACTGCTTCCGAGCGCTATGTCGCTGTGGACAACGTCTGCGCCTGGCCGAACCTGACGGTCTTGCCGAATGGGGACTTGACGGCCGCGATCTTCAACCACCCAAGTCACGGGCTCGCCGAGGGCGACGTGGAGGTATGGGCGAGTTCGGATGGAGGCAAGCTCTGGGAGCTTCGCGGAGCCGCCACCACGCACGACCCGGGAACGAACCGCATGAACGTCGCGGCCGGCCTGGCTCACAACGGGGATCTGGTCGTGCTCGCATCGGGCTGGGGCGGGGCTGGTTTCCGCAGGAAGATCCTGCCGGTGATGGTGAATCGTTCTTCCGACGGCGGCCGGACCTGGCAGCGCTCGTTCGGCGTCGAGCTCCCCGGCGGGCTTTCTTACCTCATTCCCTTCGGTGACATCGTCCTGATGGAGAGCGGCATGTTGGCGGCCCCCTTCTATCAGGAGGACCGCGACGTGTCGTCCGGCAAGCGACCGCAGGTAAGCAAGGGCAGCGCCTACCTCCTTTTCAGCAAGGACGACGGGCGGACCTGGGGAGACGGCGTTGTCCTCGCACGCGGCGATTACAACGAGACGTCCGTCCTGAGGATTCGCCCCGATCGCTGGTTGGCGGCGGTGCGGACCTATCGAGACGGGCACCTCGAGCTTTTTGAATCGAGCAATGAAGGGAAGACCTGGAAGAATGCCGGGCCCCTCACGCTGCCCAGCCATCATCCGGCCCACCTGCTTCAACTCGATGACGGCCGCATCCTGCTGACCTACGGCATCCGCGAGAAAGGGCACCAGGGCGTGGGGATGCGCATCAGCGAGGACGAAGGGAAGACCTGGAAAGCTCCGACGCGAGTCGTCAACCTTGAAGGCACCACCGACGGCGGCTATCCGTCCACGGTCCAGCTTCCGGACGGCAGCCTTCTTACGGCGTACTACAGCAACGGCATTCCCCAACACCGCCGCTACCACATGGGAGTGGTCCGCTGGACGTTGTCTGACTGACCTGAAACATCCTCCTGATCAAGCGAGAGCGGACACCCATCCGGATGTTTCCGGCTTGAATGATCCGCACACGAGCGGAGGAAAAGCTGGCTAGCTGCCTTGATACTCGTGTCGGCGCCGGCCTTCGAGCGCCGTGCGCGCATCGCGCTTCCAGTCTTCCAGGTCGGGGCCGGCAAGCTCGGCGGCTCTCTCGCGCAACTCGGCCATCTCATCCCTGTTGTACTGCGAGAACTGCTGCGCGATGCGGACATCGTCTTCGATCTGACCGATCGTCGTGCATCCGACCGCGAGACAATGGATCGGAAGGCTCAGCACGTAGTTGATGCATTGCCCGACTCCGAATGACTGGAGCAGCTTCGAGTTGGCCGTGCTCTTCATGCCCTGGATGCCCAGGTTCTGCTTTTGGGCTTCCGGCAGCACCTTCTGTTCGAAGCTCAGATACGACGGATCGGCTGGATTGAGCGGCATCAGGATCGTGTCGAAGTCTTTGTAAAGCCGCAGCATCTCGAGATGGGCTTCCGGATCGTGATGCCCGGTAAAGCCGATGTAACGGCATTTCCCCGCTTTCTTTGCCGCCTCGAAAGCCTCGATCGCACCGCCGGGAGCGAAGATGGCTTTGAGGTCCTCATCGGACTTGACGGAGTGAATCTGCCACAGATCGAGGTAGTCGGTCTTGAGTCGCTTCAGCGACTTGTGCAGTTCTTCCTCGGCTTCCTTGCGGGTTCGCTTTACGCTTTTCGTGGTCAGGAAGACCTCCTTGCGGACATCCTCGAGCGCTTCGCCGTAGACCACCTCGGAGCGGCCGTTCCAGTAGCTGTGCGCATTGTCGAAGTAGTTGAGCCCGAGTTCATAGGAGCGGCGCGTGATGGCCTTGGCCTGATCGAACGTGCAAAGCGGAAAACGCCCACCGGCTTGTCCGACGAGCGTGAGTTTCTCGCCGGTCTTGCCGAACGTCCTTTTCGGCACGTCACCGGCTTTCAGGCGGCTCGCCCGGGCACTGCCCGCCGCGATGCTCAACCCCGCAACAGCACTGCCGAAGAAGCTGCGTCGTTTCATGGTTTCCTCCCGGAGTCAACAAATAGCCGCCCCAATCATAACACCAGTCCCGGTCGTGTTGTGCCGTCAAGCACCGTGTTTCGATCAGGAACGAAATCACCGGGACCAAGCCCTGCCCAACTGGCGCCGTGGTCCTGTTCGTAGCGGGCGTACTGCGGCTGGAAGCAGTGAAGCCCTTCCACGGGATGCCGGCCGTACGCTGAACGTTTGCGACGTCGTCGTTGTAGAGAACAGCGGCAGAGCATGAAGCTGGAAGAGCTGCCGGCCAACGCCGCGGTGCGCGGCATCCTGTCCGACGGCCTTTTCACGGTGCTCAGCGTGTGCAGCGGTTCGGCTCCGAAGCGCTTGAACGGACCTGACTGGAAGGTCGCCAAAGAGCTTCTGTGCCGTACATTACGAACCCCGGCTCGAGATGGTCGAGGTGACCATGGAGCATCGACGGAGACGGCGTTGTTCCTCTTGGTCTCCGAGGCGCAGCGGGTTCGCCTTGCACATCTGTTCGACCCGATGATCGCCGTGCACACCTCGGTCGTCGAGCCGTTGCCCCATCGGATCACCGCGGTTATACTTCAATCCACTGGGACCGATTGCTCCGGGGAAGTGCTGTCGTGAAGTGGATCAAGAAGGAGCGTCTCATCACTTGCCCGGCTGCTTTTGTCGTGTCATTCGTCTGTGCGGTCGCGCCCGCGCTACGCGCCCACGAAGGCGCCATCACCGTCGTCTCGGGCGCCAGCTTCACCGCTGAGCAACCGGTGGCTCCGAACTCGATCGCCGCCGTGTTCGGGGGCGAGTTCGCGGAGCAAACGACGGTTTCTGGCGAGAGCGAATTGCCGGAAGAACTCGACTCGGTCTCGGTTGTGATCGAGGACAGCGCCCAAGCAGAACACCGCGCGAAAGTCTTCGCCGTCGCCAAGGCCCGGATCGACATCCTGATTCCCGACCTGCCCGATGGCACTGCGCACATGCAGGTGATGCGCGGCGGCGCGTCCGTAGCCGACGGGGAATTCGAGATCCGGTCCGTGAGTCCGGGATTGTTTTCCGCCGCGAGTACCGGTTCGGGCCTCGCGGCTGCGATTGCCGTGCGCGTGAATGCCGATGGGACCCAAAGTTTCGAGCCCGTAGCGGTCTTCAATACCGAGCGGGACATGTGGGAACCGATCCCGCTCAACACCGCTGCCGGCTCAATCTACCTGAGCTTGTTCGGCACGGGTATCCGCAACGGCTCGGATCTCACGGCTGTGATCGACGGAATTCCGATCGAAGTACGGTTTTACGGCGTACATCCGGCGTTTCCGGGCCTCGACCAAGTCAATATCGGCCCCCTGCCGCCCGAATTGAGCGGTCGGTCGGTCGTCGATCTCGTGCTGACCGTGGACGGGATCGAGGCTAACAGAGTGCAGTTCGGGTTCTCAGGCGGCGCCGGCGAGGCGGTCACCTTCAACAATCAGATCATCCGCCTGTTCCAGGCGCACTGTCAGGTCTGCCATCACCCGGGCGAGGTCGCTCCGTTCTCGCTGATGGACTACGAATCCGCCAAGCCCCGGGCGCGAGGGATCATGTGGGCGACGGCCGCCCGCTTTATGCCGCCTTGGAAACCGGTCCCGGGATACGGTGAATTCATCGGAGAACGCCTCCTGGACGAAGCCGAGATCGACTTGATCGCACGCTGGGTGGATGCGGGTGTCCCGGAGGGCGATCCGGCCGACCTGCCGGAGCCGCTGGTGTTCAATGAGGAATGGACTCTTGGCGATCCGGATCTGGTCCTGGAGCTTCCTGAGTACACGCCCGATCCGAACGTGGAAGACGACTACCGCTGCTTCAGCGTTCCCGTTCCGACGGAAACGGTCAAAAGCATCACGAAAGTCGAGGTGCGGCCCGGCAACCGCGGCATCGTCCATCATCTCATCTTGTTCGGGGATCCGACCGGCCAGTCGGCGGCTCTCGACGCCGCGTCCGGCGGCGCGGCGCCGGGATACCAGTGCTTCGGCGATCCGGGGTTCGAATTCGATGGGATCGAGGGGGTGGAATCGTATATACAGGGCGGCTGGGTGCCCGGTTACCGCCCCCAGGTCCTGCCCGAGGGTTCTGGGTACTATCTGCGGCCGGGCGCGCGCATCGCGATCCAGATCCACTACCACGCCGACGGGAAGCAGGAAAGCGACCGCACCCGCATCGGCCTGCACTTCTCGGAAGAGCCGACCGAGGAGAATGTCCTGGTACTGCCGGTTTTGAACCGCGAGTTCGAAATCCCGCCCGGGGCGGAAAACTACGAGGTGACCGCCGAGTTGGCCCTTGAGAACCCGCGGTACCTGGCTCTCGATACGGTTCTGCGCAGCTTGGGCAAGCGCCTCTTTCCCGTGGAAGTCATCTCCGTGCTGCCTCACATGCACCTGCTCGGACGAGAGATCCGCATGGACAAGATATCCGCCGACGGCGGGGAGACGCCGATGATCTATATCGACGACTGGGACTTCCACTGGCAGGACTGGTACACCTATGTCGAGCCCGTCCTTCTCGAATCCACCGACGTTCTCAAAGTGCGGGCCTGGTATGACAACTCCGCGTCCAACCCGCGGAATCCTCATGATCCGCCGCGGGCAGTCGGATGGGGCAACGGGACCAAAGACGAAATGTGCATCGTTTTCTTCCTTGTGAAAATTCCCGATCTTTGCGGTTTGCCGCTGGGTCTTTGCGGAGGGATATGATCGGCTCGTTCCGATGCCGCTGCTCCCGCGCGGATTTCCGAAAGCGGCGCCGTCAGGTTAAGGCTTGGTAAAAAAGAGGGCATTGACTCCGATATGCATGTGAACGCTGTTTTCGAGACCCCCTGTTGTTTGCGAAAATCGGCCGGTCCAGCCGGCAGCATCGCCGCTTTCGCCTGCCTGCTGGCATTGCTGGGCTGTAGCGGAAAAGAGGCTGTTTCATCGGCGGGCGCCGGCCTGATCCGCGCCGGCAGCATCGCCGCCCACACCCGGTTTCTGTCGAGTGACGCCCTCGAAGGACGCGGCATCGGAGGACGCGCCGAGGCGCTCGCCACCGAGTACATCGCGGCGCAGTTTGCCTTGGCCGGGGCCGCTCCGGCGGGAGACGACGGGACGTACTTCCAGGCGGTTCCGCTTGTCGGTGTCCAGACACAGCCCGATGCCATGCTGAGCTGGTCCGCGGGAGCGGGCGCCAGGCGCTTGCGCTACCTCGACGATTTCGTCGCTGTGAACCACCGCCAGCAACCGCTCGCCGAGGTGGACGCTGACGCCGTCTATGTCGGTCACGGCATCGTCGCCCCCGAGTTCGAGTGGGATGACTACAAGGGGGTCGACGTCAAGGGCAAGATCGTCGTCCTCTTCACGAACGAGCCGGCATCCGACGATCCGGCTTTCTTCGGCGGACCGGCGCTCACCTACTACGGCCGCTGGACCTTCAAGTACGAAGAGGCGCTGCGCCAGGGCGCCGCCGGGTGCCTGATCATCCACACGACGCCCACCGCCGGCTACCCCTGGCAGGTCGTCCGCAACTCTTGGAGCGGCCGCGAACCTTTCGTGGAGCTCGGCCCGGACGAAGAGGCCCTGAGCGTGGCCGGGTGGATCCATACCGAGGCGGCCGCTTCGATGCTCGCCGCAACCGGTAAGAGCCTCGACGAGTTGCTGGCCATGTCGGAATCGCGCGCCTTCCAGCCGCTGCCGCTGTCGGTCCGCATCCGCACCCGGATTCCCAGTTCCGTCACTCCCATCCGCACGCGCAACGTCGTCGCGATGATCCAAGGCGGCAACGCTCAAAAACGGGACGAAGCCGTTCTCTATACGGCCCACTGGGACCACCTCGGCGTCGGCATCCCGGTAGACGGCGACAACATCTACAACGGCGCGGTCGACAACGCAACGGGCGTCTCGCTGCTCCTCGAACTGGCGCGTGCTTTCGGCGAGTCCGACGCTCGGCCGCAGCGCTCGATCCTTTTCGCGGCCGTCGGCGCCGAGGAGGGCGGCCTGCGCGGCTCCCAATACTACTCGCAGCATCCTTTCATCCCGGCCGGCCGGACAGCGGTGAACATCAACTTCGATGGCTTGGCCCCGCTGGGCCGCACGCGCGATATTACCCTTCCCGGTTTCGAGCGGACGACCCTGCGGCCGGCCGTCGAAGCCCTCGCCGAGGAATCGCGACTGTCGATCCGTCCCGAAGCTCACCCCGAACAGGGCTATTACTATCGTTCTGATCACTTCAGCCTGGCGAAGGTTGGCGTACCGGCTTTTTCGGTGAAGCTGGGCGTCGACTACGTCGATCGACCGGAAGGATGGGGCGTCGAGGCGCAGGAGGATTACACTGCGAACCGCTACCATCAGCCCTCCGATGAGTTCGATCCGGCATGGGATTTCTCGGGACTCGAACAACTCGCCCGGTTCGGCTTCGAGCTCGGCCTGCGCGCCGCCAACGCCCCGGACTTGCCCACCTGGAATGAAGGGGACGAGTTCCTGCCGGCGCGGCTCCAGTCATGGGAACGCTGAGAAGTCTATAATTGAGACGCCTTGTCATACATCGAGTGGCTTGAGAACTCACTGACGGACAAGCTCCAAGAGCAGCCGGTCGGAGAGCCTGTCGCCCTTCGCGCCTACCTGGAGCTGAGCGACGATCACGGACACCTGGTTCCGACCGCCGGGGCGATGGCGTCTGTCGCAGGCGCCTGGTTCGGTGCGGGATTGCCCAAGGTCTATGCTCTCGGCGGAGCCGACCAGGGATACGTTTCGGTCACCGCGACGTATCCTGGCGGACAGACCGCTCTGATCGTCGCCGAGTCCCTGAGCGCAGCCGCCGGTGAGCGGCCCTCCGTGCGTCTCTTGCTGATCGGCAACCGTGGCACGATGGAGTTCGCTGATTCGCCGGGCGCGGATTTCCGCACGGTCGATCGAACGCCGCCCGCCGGCGCGAGCAGCGAGGCTCTGAGCCGGGCGATAGCTGAGTCGCTCCGGTCAGGCGTCCCCGTGGAAGGGAGGGCGCACAACCGTGGCTAGCCGGCCGTTCGGCGTTCTGCTCGTAACGGGCGGGATGACCCACCAGGAGAACTACGGAGCGGGATTCCTCGCCGACCCGCGCGCAAGAGTCGTCGGCCTTACCGATGAACCCGATGTCGACGAACGCCGCGACCGCCTGAACCGCGGGTTGGCCGATCAGTTCGGCATACCCTTCCTGCCGGATATCCGCGAGGCGCTCGCGCGGTCCGACGTGCACCTCGTCTCCGTCTGCTCGGAGTTCGAGCGGCGCACCCGCGTCTCTCAAATCTGTGCGGAAGCCGGCAAGCATCTCTACGTCGACAAGCCCATGGTGACGAAAATGGCGGAGGCCGACAAACTCGTGGCGACAGCCAGGCGTCGTGGCTTGCGCGGTCAGATGTTCACCCAGGTCGGCGCGCCGTACGCGAGGCGGCTGAAAGGAATCGTCGATTCCGGTGCTTTGGGCGAGATCAAGTCGATCCAGTGTGACCTCATGTTCGCGAAGGGTTTCACCGGCGGCGCTCCGCTTGGCGCGCCTCGTCGCGAGCACGATCCGCCCAGGCGGTTCACGTTCCCGGACGCCAAGCGTGAAATCTGGACGACCGCGGTCTATTCGCTCACCTTGATCCGCTGGCTCCTCGGCGGACCCCGCTTTCGCAGCGTCTACGCCACGAGCGCCAACTACTTTTTCGAGGAGCACTACAAACGCGATGTCGAGGACTTCGGCACGCTTGCTCTCACGCTCGACAACGGCGTCACGGCGTCACTGATCGCCGGCCGCATCGGTTGGCACAGTCACCGTAGTTCCGGCCCGAACTTCACGCGCATCATCGGTAGCAAGCGCAGCTTCCTTCTTGACGCGCACAGCCCGCGCTTCGAAATCTCGTCCGACAGAAAGTGGGCGCCGCCGGCGAAGGACCCCATTGATCCCATGGGCTTCTGGTCGAGCACCATGGAGCGTGGGAACGCTCAACCCAAGCCCTTTTGGCACGAGCCGCCGATCGCGCCCGGACGATCGGATCAGGCTCTCTTCCTCGATTGCCTCGAACAGGACAAAGAGCCGGAAGTCACGCTGGACGATGCCGCGCAGGCATCCGAGGCGATGCTGGCCGCCTACCGGTCCGCCGCAACAGGGCAGGTGGTGGCGCTGCCTCTGCCGCGCTAGCCGCTGCCGGAACCGCTCCCTGCCATCCCGCCAAGAGCGCCGGGCGATTGCTTGACCTATGTGAGCCCTGAGCCGCTATCGAAGATCAGAGCGGTGTGATAACCTGACAGCAACTCGACCCGCATACCCATTTGGGAGGAACGAACATGTCCATCGAGAGACGCCATTTTTTCCGCCACGGACTCGCCGTCGGCGCGGCGCTTGCGACCGGCTTGGACCGAAACCGCGCGCACGCCGCCGCACTCCCTCGCAGGTACGCCAACGACGTGGTCGAGTTGGGGCCCGACAAGGTCAAGCTCTCCCGTCTGGCGATGGGCACCGGCACCAGCGGTTTCGGCGGGTCTTCGAATCAGACGCGCCAGCTCGGCGTCAAGGGCATGGTCGATTTGGTTTGGTACGGCTACGACAACGGCGTTACGTTTTGGGATTCGGCGGATCAGTACGGAAGCCATCCGCACCTGAAGGGCGCGCTCAAGCACATCCCGCGCGAAAAGGTCGCGATCATGACCAAGACCCACGCCAAGACCTACGAAGAGATGCGGCGCGACCTCGACCGCTACAAGAAGGAACTCGGTACGGACTACATCGACATCGTCCTGTTGCACGCCATGCGCGAAGTCGATTGGCCCACGCAACGCAAGGGCGCCATGGAGTACCTTTCCGAGATGCGCGAGAAGGGTGTGGTCAAGACGCACGGGGTCTCCTGCCACTCGCTGCCGGCCTTGAAGACCGCCGCGAAGACACCATGGGTGCACGTTGACCTCGCGCGCATCAACCCGATGGGCGTCGCGATGGATGCCGACCCTGCCACCGTCAAAGACGTCCTGCGCGATATGAAGAGTAAAGGCAAGGGCATCATCGGCATGAAGATTCTGGGCGCCGGCAAGATGCGCCGTCGGGTCGACGAGATGCTCTCCCACGCGCTCGCGATGGACTTCATCGACACCTTTACGATCGGCGCCGAGAGCGTCCAGGAGCTTGGCGATCTGGTTCGCCGCATCCCGCAAGCGTCGCAGCGCGGCTGGCCGAGCTAAGGCTCGGGTGCGACAGGTCACGTTGGTCTCCGGCGCAGCGTCCGCCGCTTAGATGTCGTCACTTCCCAGTCTGCTCTCCTCGAAGGACATTGCTCCGTCCGAGCGGCTGATTTTCGCCCTGGACGTCCCGACGACCGACGAGGCCCGCCGGCTCGTCGGGCGCCTCGGCGATGCTGTCCGCTTCTACAAGCTGGGCCTGGAACTCTCCATGGCCGGCGGTTACTTCGAGTTGGTCGATGACCTGATCGCTCAAGACAAGATGGTCTTCGTTGACCTCAAGTTCTTTGACGTTCCCCAGACGGTTCAACGAGCCGTCGCGCGCCTCGACGGACGCGGGATTTCCTTCACGACCGTGCACGGCAACGAGAACATCCTGGAAGCGGCATGTTCCGCGAAAGGAGACGTGAAGATCCTCGCCGTGACCGTGCTGACGAGTCTCGACGAGGGAGACTTGCGCGACCTGGGATTCCAGTGCAGTCCGAAGGAACTCGTTCTATCGCGCGCCAGACGCGCCCTCGCTGTCGGCTGCGACGGCGTTGTCTCGTCGGGACTCGAAGCGCCGGAGCTGCGGCGCGGGCTGGGCGAGAACTTCCTGGTCGTTACTCCCGGCATCCGCCCGGTGGCCAACGTCGACGATCAGAAGCGGACGGTCAACGTCGAGCAGGCTTTTCACAACGGCGCCGACTACATCGTCGTCGGACGGCCGATCAAAGAAGCTCCTGATCCCCGCGCAGCGGCGGAGGCGATCCAGCAAACGATCGCGGGCGTTTTCAGCGGATAAGGCGGCCTCGGTCCGGCAGGTCACCGCCGGTGAGAGGGAACTCCTCGATCTTGCGGTACACCGCCCCGCTCGGCCGCAACTCACTCGCGAAGAGCACGAAGCGATCCACGATCTGCAAGCCGAACTCGCGGCCGTGCTCGTCGATGGCCCGCTGCAACTCCGCGGGCCGGGTTCTTCCTTTCACCCGGCCCAGCGTCACGTGGGGCCGGTAAGCCCGCCGCTCCTGTTCGATCCCCAACGGCGCCAACGCCTCGTTGACCTTCGCGGCGAGTCGCGGCAAGTCCTCATCGTGCCGCAGGCCGGCCAGGAAGACCCGAGGGGAGCGCAGATTCGGTAAGACGCCCAATCCGGTGACGGTGAAGCGAATCGGACCGGAACTCACCCGGCGAAGCGCCTCGACCACTTCATCGCAACGCCTCTCGGGCCACTCGCCGATGAACTTCAGAGTCAGGTGCTGGTTCTCCTGCCTCACCCATCGCATGGGCAGTCCGGGCGGCATGGCATCGATGGCCTCCCGCAGAGCTTGCCCACAGCCTTCGTCCAGTTCGATCGCCGCAAACAAGCGCATCTAGCCTGCATTGCTCACCACGCGGCGAGTCGAAGTGCGTGAGAGGGCCGTCAGGACGAGACGCGAGCCGCTTGGCGCGCGCAGGCGTACTTGAACAGTACGTTGA
>JAPPLB010000102.1 GCA_028819575.1 Bryobacterales bacterium
GTTGAGCACGGCAAGCAAGCGCAACGAAGTCCTGGCGGTCGTATCGTGTGCTGCGGCCGTCGGGTGGTGAGAAATGCAGGCTAAGGCGGGCAGGGCTGTTTCCTGCGCCTTGGGGCTCCTGGTTGCGTTGATCCCGGTCGTTTGGGCCGAACAGAGCGGGCAAGACCGGTCAGCAGCAGCAGATGACATCTTGAAAGGCGAGGCCCCAGCCGGCGGCGAGCCTGACGACTCCGCGCAGTCCGATGATTCGCTCCCTGACAACCTCGAAGCAAGCCGTACGGAACTCAACCTTTTGGGTCAGGTTGATATCTCCTCCGGTGAGAATCGCCGCAACGAGAACGTCAAGATAAACCTTGTTGACAATAGTGTTCTTAAAGACCTCAACATCCGAATCGGCGCCACCGCCACCGCCGTCGAGGAATTCAGTGCCGATCGCCGGTATTTCGGTACCGAGTTTGGAGGAGCGCCCTCCCAGCCGCTCCACGTAACACCTGCGGGCTCCAGGGGCTTTAACGGCAGTCTGTATGAAGCGCACTCGAACAGCATCTTCACCGCAAGGTCTTTCTTCCAGGCAGGCGAAGTGCAGCCGGCGCGTGAGAACGACTATGGCTTCCAGTTGAACGTCCCCTTGTGGAAGGATGCTTCCCTTGGACTCCGGGGAGCCCAGCAGCGCTCGCGCGGCAATGTGAACGGCAACGTGCTCGTGCCGCGAGAGGATGAGCGCACACCGCTCACCACCGACCCCGCCAAACGCGACTTTATCGCCCGGGCCCTGGCTGGCTATCCGGATGAGCCGCCGAACCGCACTGATATCAACGAGCGCGCCCTCAACACCAACGCTCCTCAGGGAATCGACAACGATGCAGGCGACATCCAACTCGATCAAAGCTGGGGCGATGACGCTCTCGTGATGCGGTATCGTTTCACGGGTCAACAGGTAGACGCATTCCAACTCGTCGCCGGGCAAAACCCGGACACGATGACAATGTCACACGACGCACGCGTTACGTGGACTCGTGCTTGGTCGTCGACAACGACGACCGACTTTTCTGTCGGCTTCGACAGGCTCGGGTCTCTGCTCACGCCTGACGAAACCAGTCTTGGCCCGAATATCTTCACCCGCGGTCTCGAGGGTCTGGGGCCTGACACGAGCGTCCCCATAGACCGTGCGTGGAACAAGTTCCGCTACGCTGGTCGGGCGCAACAGGTGCGCGGCCGCCACACGGTAACGACCGGGTTCGAAGTTGTCCGCCGGCAAGTGAACGGCTATGAGTCCAGCAGTCATCGAGGCGGGTTTTCTTTCCGGTTCGATTTCGGTCGAGACTCCATTACCAATCTGCGACTGGGTACGGCAAGTGAGTTTTTTGGATCTATCGGTGAAGTCTATCGTGGCTTCCGCAACTGGGACAGCCAGATCTACATCGGCGATGAGTGGCGCGCCACGAAAGACCTCACCCTGACCATAGGGCTTCGGTTCGCGCCGACAGCAGCGCCGTCGGAAGTGAACAATCTGAGTGATATACCCTACGACTGCGATTGCAACAACATCGCCCCCCGCCTTGGATTCGCTCATCGCCTGCGTGACGGCTGGGGAGTCGTGCGCAGCGCGTACGGTATCCATTACGGAGAGATCTTTCCTGTCACGTACGCCCAGGTTCGCTACAACCCACCGCTCAGCCGGCGTGTGGCCATCCCCGTTCCTGATTTGCTCGATCCATTGAGTTCTCTGGGTCCCGACGCTCTCGACCCCAACGGCCGGAGCGACATTTTTCGCATCTCCCCTGATCTTGTCGTTCCCTACTCGCATCAATACAACTTCACGTGGGAAGTTCCTCTCAAGAGTAGGCACACGCTGCAACTCAGCTACGTAGGGAGCCGGTCTCACAAGCTGCTTGCAACGTGGAACTCGAATCGCGCCCGCCCGGTACCCGGCATCCCGCAGGTGACCGCGACCGTCAATCAGCGCCGGCCTGACCAGCGATACTTCATCATTCGCGAGATAATGAATTCCTCCCGCGCTTACTACGACGCCGCAAAGATCACGTTCCGCACGGATAACTGGCGTGGATTGACCGTTGACTCCTCCTACTGGTTCAGCAAGGCAATCGATCTCGGAGCCGACTATACGAACACTGCCGCCGGACGCGATAGCTTTTCGGCTCGAGGGCAGTCCGAGTTCGATGTTCACGCGGATATGAAAGGGCCCAGCAGTTTCCATCAACCGCACGCCGCTTTGTGGCGAGTGAACTACGAGGCGCCCCGGCTGAACGTTCAGGCGCGATGGCTCCGCGCCGCCTTCGGCGGCTGGCGCTTCTCGACCGTCCTGTTGCTGAAATCAGGTACGCCGTTCAGTGTGCGAACCGGGTCCGACGGGCCGGGCTTCGGCAATGTTGACGGAGCCAGCAGCGACCGGCCGAACGTCATCGACCCCACTGTATTGGGTCGTACCATTGGCCATCCGGACACCTCTACCCTACTGCTGCCGCGTTCGGCGTTTTCCTTTATCGATCCGGCCGAGGCCCGTGGCAATCTGGGGCGAAACACCTTCCGTAAGGACGGCATCAGCAACGTCAACGCGGCCCTTTCCCGCCGCTGGCCGCTGAAGACCGACATGGCGCTGAACTTCAGCGCGGAGTCCGTCAATTTCTTCAACACGCCGCAATTCGCCGAACCTGGCCGCGAAGTTTCTGCCCCTAACTTCGGCGCCATAACCAACACCTTGAACGACGGCCGCACGTTTCGTTTCTTGCTGGGGTTCAGCTTCTGAGTCCGGTGTAAGGGGAAATCCGTGGAACGCAATACCGAGTTCCCGAGCTGTGGGTTTCCAGCTGCTCGGCTCCCTGATGATTCGTGATGAAGATTCTGGTTTCCGCGGCAGAGGCTTCAGCGGATCGACATGCCGCTGAGCTTGTCGAGCGGCTGCGCGATTGTTTTCCTGAGGCGGAATTCTTCGGTTGCGCCGGTCCGCGGATGCGTGCGGCCGGCGTGCGACCTGTAGTACGGACCGAGAGCCTGTCTATCGTGGGCATCTTCGAAGTTATTCTGCACGCGCCGCGCGTCTATCGACTCTTGTTTCGTATGGCCGGTGCCGCGCACAGGGAGCGGCCGGATATTGCGATCGTGACGGACGCGCCCGGGTTCCACATCGATCTGTGCCGCTTCCTCAAGAGGCAGGGAATACCGGTCTTCTGGTATGTGGCGCCCCAGGTATGGGCTTGGCGCAAGGGGAGGATCCGGGCGATCCGGCGTTTGGTGGCGCACCTGCTGTGTATTTTTCCGTTCGAGCAGAAGTTCTTTCGGGACCGCGGCGTGCCGACAACGTACGTTGGACATCCGTTCAGCCGTGTTACGAAGACAACGAAATCGCGAGGCGAGTTCTTGCGCGAACTCGGGCTCAGCGGTGAACGGCCCGTGATTGCCCTGCTGCCCGGTAGCCGCCGCAACGAAGCCGCCCGTCACCTTCCACACCTGCTCGGGGCAGTGCGGCAAATCAGCACCTTCATACCAGCCGACTTCGTCCTGACGGCCTCCCGCACCACGGGAAAAGCGTTTTTTTTGCAACGTATCGGCGGGTCGTCCGTCCATGTAGTTGAAGATGATCTGCACAATGCAGTCGGACATGCTGATTTGGCGCTTGTCGCGAGCGGCACGGCGGCGCTCGAAACTGCGCTGCTTGGGACGCCGATGGTTGTCTTCTATCGGATCAGTTTTGGAACCTGGCTCGTAGCGAAGATGCTCGTGGATGTGCCTTTTTACAGCATGGTCAACCTGCTGGCTGACCGCCTCATCGTTCCGGAATTGATCCAGTGGGACTGCACGGCCGACAAGATCGCCGCTGAAGCGCGGCGCTTGTTGGAGAACGAAGATGAGAGACAACGGATGCGCCAGGAACTGTCGGTCATAGCGGAAGTCCTCAGCGGGGACCGGCCAGCGGCAGAACGGGCGGCGGAGGTAATATGCGACAACATTTGATGCGCAGGCGAACGATCAGGACCACGGCCGGTTCCGGCGTCATGCCGGCGGCGGCGAAGACAACTCCCCTAGCCCCTAGGGTTATGCTCGCGGCGCTTTTATTGACCGCGTTGGCGATCCTTCCTCAGGGTCGGGCCCAAACGCAGATCCCGCTCATTGACGTCGAGTTCTATCGCATACACGCCGAGATCGATCCGCTCGGCCGCTCGATCGAAGCGCTGGCAGAGGTGCGTTTCGTGCCGCGGGAGGCTATGAATCTTGTTGTTTTCGAACTGCATACAAGCCTCAACGTGAACGGGGTGGTGACCGTCGAAGGTGACGATGTTGCCGTTGACCGCGTGCGCGAAGACAATCAGGTTCGTCTCACTTTCCCAGGTGCTCTGGTCGTCGGTAATCCTGTCACGGTCACCTTCCAGTACGAAGGGCAGCTGACGGGCGTGGAGAACTCGCCCGTGCAGGGCGTGAGCTTGGCTTCCATTGACCCTGACCGTGCCTATTTACTTTACCCGGGGCGTTGGTTCCCAGTGAACGGCTATGCGGCCGATCGCTTTTCCGCCGAGATGCATATCACCGTGCCGGCAGGCTATCAAGTCGTCGCAAGCGGCATCGGTACGAGCTCCGAGTCAGACGACAAGGTTCGGTACAGCTTTAGTTTCACGCAGCCCTCGTTTCCCGGCAGCATCGCCGTAGTTCAGGAAGAGCCGGTCCGCGTGGACTACGAGGGCATCAACACGCTGCTCTATTTCAAGACAGTCTCGGCGGATCTGGCTGAAAATTATGGCGCCGAGATCGGCCGCATGATGGGCTTCTTCACGGAAAAGTTCGGCTCCCCCTATTCGACGACGCTGACGGTCATCGAGACGGGCGATTATGCCCCGAACGCCTATACGGCGCCGGGCATCGTCTTCCTCAGTCCTTTCGGAATCGGCGAGGACGTAAATCGTCTGCTACTGGGGACAGAAGTCGCCCACCAATGGTGGCGGACATTGATCTCTCCGGGCAACCGCAATCATTCCTGGCTCGATCTGGGTTTGGCCAAGTATGCCGCGATGCTCGAGATCGAAGAAAACGAAGGCGAGACCGAATTCATCGCTTTCCTGCGGGATACGCAGATTGACGCGCTGACCTACGACGAGATTCCCGTATTGCAAGCCGGCCGCTTGCCGGATTTCTCGCCTGAAATCTATGCGCTCGCGGGTTCCAAGGGCGCCATGGTTCTGAATATGCTCCGCTTCACCATGGGCGACGAAGCCTTTTTCGCGACGCTCAAGCAGTTCGCCGAGAAGCACGCCTGGAGTTCCGTGATCACCGAGGATTTGCTGGAAACAGCCGAATCTGTCAGTGGCAAGAGCCTGCAGTCGTTTTTTATTCAATGGACGGAAAACACCGGCACGCCGGAGTTCTCACAGGAGTACACCATCTATCGACTCGGGGGGGGCAAGGGATTCCGCGTGATGGGCAAGATCTCGCAAGACATGGACACGTTTAGCATGCCCGTCGAGGTGGAAGTCCAAACCGAAGGCGAACCCGAGTACGAAATGATCGAAGTGCGCGGCCGCTCATCGGACTATGTGATCGAAACCTTTGGCAAGCCGCGCAGGGTAGTCCTCGACCCGAAAAGCCGCATCCTGCGCTACGACGAGTCGATCCACGTAAAGGTGGCGATTCGCAAGGGTGAGCAGCTCATGGAACTCGGCTATTACGACGAGGCGCTTGATACCTATCAGCAAGCGCTGGACATCAACCGATACAGTTCGCTGGCACACTACCGCATCGGAGAGATCTTCTTCAGACAGAACAACTACCAGTCGGCCGCCAACCAGTTTAGAGAAGCGCTGAACGGCAATGGAGAGCCGGAGTGGACAGAAGTCTGGGCGCACATCAGCCTCGGAAATATCTTCGATATCACTGACCAGCGTGATCGTGCCGTGAACGAGTACCAACTCGCCCTGCGTACTCGAGACAACACCCAAGGCGCCCTTGAGGAGGCACAGAAGTATCTTGAACAGCCTTACCGCCGCCCGAGGCGTACGGAACGGGTTTACTAGCGGACCCGAGTCCGCGACTGTGAGCCTGGTAACCACAGCGGATCCTGTGTCATGGGGGAGATTCTTTCCAACGACCGATCCGGATACGACAGACAGGTTGGGTGTGAAGCGTAGGCAGCGTTTCCTGCTCAGGTTACACAGTCAGTTTGCGCGAGGGTGAATGAGTGAGCGGAACAGCAGACTTGTTGGTGGCCGATTCGCGGGCTACTTCGACGCATCGTTTGTTGCGTCTGGAGCTTGCGTGACGGTCCAGTCCCCGTTCCGTCCTCGACGAAGGAAGTAGGGATTGCCGTCATCGCCGATCAGTCGGAAACAGTCCTCGTCGGGTTCGCGCCATTGACTCAGGATCTGCTTGACTTCGACCGACCGCCCTTCCCAAAGGAACCGTCTAGGACGTTCATCAGCCCTGAATCCGGAATAGGTTTCTACAGGATGCGCCATCGATTCGATCGTAGCGTGGGAGCTTGCCGCTAGAATCGGTACTTTCTCTATGGCGCGGGTCTTTCTTCTGATGGTGTTCGCCTCGAGTGCGCTGGCTCTGACGTACTCGGCGTGGACGAGCATCACGAGGTATCAGAGCCCATACGGCAACGTACGAGGCGGTCTACCGGGGGGTGAGCCGATCGTGGAACGGGCCGTTCTGATCGTGTTGGACGGCATCCGCCTCGACGTCTCGAGAGAAATGCCGGAGCTACAGGCGCTGGCCGAACACGGGTCGGCGGGAACGACGCGCTCCGCGCAACCGTCACTCTCCAATCCCAACCGAGCGGTGTTCGCGACCGGGGCGTGGCCAGAAGTGAATGGCGTTACGAACAATAGCTTCTTCCACCCGCCGCCTATCGACTCGCTGTTCTCTCTCGCCGCGGAGGCGGGTCTTCCGCGAGCCGCCGCCGGGTCGCCCTTCTGGGCGCGCGCCTTTGGTGAACATCTGGAAGGGAACCTTCTCTTCCAGAAGAAATACTCCCCGCGAGCCGCCGACACGCAAGCCATCTCTGAATGGCAGGCTGACCAGTGCCGTGAAGCTGAGCGGTTCCTTGCGTCGCGTCCCACAGGCTTGCTCGTCGCGGACATCACCGCCGCTGACGCAGCGGGCCATGATTTCGGTGGCGAGTCGGAAGCCTATCGAGAAGTTGCGCAAGAGGTTGATCACTGTCTCGGCTTGCTCGTGAGAGCTCTGGACAATGACCGGACGGCCTTTGCAATCGTCTCCGATCACGGCCACATCGATCGCCGTGGCGGTGGGGGTCATGGGGGTTCCGAACGGGAAGTCGTTGAGGTGCCCTTGGTCTTCACCGGGAAGGGAATTCGCCAAGCCCGTGATTGGCAGGCGAATGTGGTTGATATCGCACCGACGCTCTGCGTCCTGCTCGGTTTGCCGCTGCCCGCTACGAATCAAGGAGACGTTCTGTGGCACAGCTTGGCTCTCACCGGAGATCAGTCCGAGCGCTCGAAAGTGCGCGCCGACGAGCAGCGAGGCCGCCTTGAAGGGATCTTCAAGGCTGAGCACTTGCGGAGCGCAGCCGGTAGCGGGCGAGTTTTGCCCTCGGTGACGGCGATCATCCTGGGAGTTGCCTCCCTCGGCTGGCTGCTCTTCCGCAGCCGCGGTCCTCTTGTGCTGCTCGCCGGGGCCGCTGCGTACTTCCTTGCGTATCGTTTCTTGTTCATGGCGCTGGGGCTAGGCTACTCGCTCAGCACAATTAATACTGAAGAGCGGCTCTTTCTCTTTTTTGGGAAGAATATCCTGTCCGCTGCGCTGGGACTGACTGTGCCTTGGGGCCTGCTGCGCCTTCGGCTCCCGACTGTCAGCGGCGAGGACATGTTTGAAGTCGGCTTTTTTGTCATGAGCGTGATTACCATCCAGACGGCTTGGATTCACTATTCATCGGGCCTCTTCATGGACCATGTTCTTCCTGATATCGACCTCAATCTGAGGGCCGCCTTGGACCTGATGCAGATGGCAGCCGTGGGTGTTACGACGGCGGCGGTGGTTGTGCTGCCGCCCCACGGCAAGAGATAGTGTGAGGCTGTGCTCTCAACTGAAGATCTGACATCCTGGTGATTCAGACTCAGTCTGCCAACAACCTTGGGCCAACTCGATCTCAGCCTCGAACCTCGGCGGCGGATCTATTCCGTCGCAGAATTGACCGCCGGCATTCGTGATCTGCTCGAAGCTGAGTTCGGCGACGTCTGGGTCGCCGGCGAGATCTCGAATGCACGCGCTGCCCACAGCGGACATCACTACTTCACTCTCAAGGACGGCGCGGCGCAGCTCAGGGCGGTCTGCTTTCGGCAGCACGCACTGTATCTCAAGATCAAACCTCAGAACGGTTTGGAAGTCATCGCCCGGGGACGCATCGGCGTCTACGAGGCACGTGGTGAGTACCAGCTTTATGTCGAGCACCTCGAACTGCGAGGCTATGGAGCTCTGCAACTGGCCTTCGAGCAACTCAAGAAGAAGCTCGCGGACGAGGGGTTGTTTGACGACGATCGAAAGCGACCGCTACCGAGCCTGCCCCGCCGCATCGGCATCGTCACGTCTCCTTCGGGTGCTGCTATCGCCGACATGCTGCGCATTCTGGAGCGTCGCTTTGACGGGCTCCATATACAGCTTTATCCAGTGCTAGTGCAGGGCGAGGGAGCTGCGGAGCAGATCGCCAACGGAGTGCGCTACTTTAACCGCACCCGATGCGCTGATGTAGTGATTGTCGGACGCGGCGGCGGATCGCTCGAGGATCTCTGGGCGTTCAACGAAGAGGTAGTTGCGCGCGCCATCGCGGATAGTGAGATCCCGGTTGTCTCGGCCGTCGGCCACCAGACGGACTTCACGATCGCGGACTTCGCCGCTGATGTTCGTGCACCGACTCCCTCGGCGGCCGCCGAGTTGGTGGTTCGCCGGAAGCAGGAGTTTCTCGAAGTGGTCATCGCCCTGAAGGCACGTCTGGCTCAGGCGGCGCGCTACAAACTGGCCACTGCGGGCCGTGATGTCCTCGACCGCGGGATGGAGCGGGCTACGGCCTTGGTGCGGCGAGAGCTTGCCTCGTCCTCGCAGAAAATGGATGAGCTGACGTTCGCGCTACGCGATTCCATTCTGCGCCGTGTGCGAGACGCGGAGCGGGTGTGGGAACGTCGCCGGGGCAGGCTCAAACAACTCGATCTCAGGGTGCGGCTGGCGCGCGGCCAAGCGCGCCTGGATGGCGCCTCTGGGCGGCTTTCGGCATTGGCCGTCTGGCGGCTCGAGCGCGCCGATACACGCTTGCAGTTGCTGCGGAAAGAGCTGGCTCACCTCAGTCCGGTCGCGATTCTCGGACGTGGATACGCGATCGTTCAAGCGGAAGACGGCTCGATCGTCCGGGTCGCGGAGCAGACGGACGAAGGGTCGCGGTTAGGTGTGCGGCTTCATCGTGGCCGTCTCGGCGTACGTGTTGAGTTGGTCGAACCCGAAGACCGAAATTCCCGGCCTGCAGATCCCTAGGAACCGCTTGAGGGATGGGGGTGTGCCCGAGGGCCACGCTCAGTGAAACGGTATAATCGAGTTGAGCTCGCGGGGGATTACTCATGTTTTCAAGCACCAGGATGCCGTTGCTGATCGCGCTGGCGGCGCTGCCGGGCTTTTTATCTTGTGTCCAGGACGCCACGATGGGTGACAGCGTTATACAGGCGGCCTCCGAGATCGAAGAGCGGAAACCGGCGCCCGACTTCACCTTGAAGGATGAGGCTGGTCGAGACGTGACGCTCTCCGACTACCGGGGTAAAGTTGTGCTGCTCAATTTTTGGGCGACTTGGTGCGGGCCCTGCAAGATTGAGATGCCTTGGTTTGTTGCGTTCCAGCGCAAGTACAAGGACCAGGGATTTACAGTGATCGCCGTGTCTCTCGATGAAGAGGGCTGGGACGTAGTGCGACCCTTTGTGGAAGAGTACGGGTTGAACTTCCCGGTCGTTGTGGGCACTGACGAGATGGCCGACGAGTTTGGCGGCGTTGCAGCTTTGCCGACGACCTTCATCATCGACAATGAGGGTTGGATTACGAGTACGCATATGGGTCTTGTCGGACGGGGCGAGTACGAGGAGGAAATAGAGGCTCTGCTCTGCGCTCAGTCTGGAGTGTTCTGCGAGGACTCATAGGAGCGAATACGAGGGAGAATTTGAGGCTCTTCTCAAGCCTGATTGCAGCCCTGCTGCTGCCGGGGCTGGCCAGCGGAGTGTTGTCGGCCCAGAGCTTTTCGCGGGGCTTACGAGTCGCCACGATCGTCCCAGGACCGGCAGTGAAGCTGCAACCCGGGGAGAGCGCCGCAGTGCCGGTCACTGTCCAGATTCGGCCCGCGTATCACATCAACTCGAACGCTCCCGCAGATGAATACCTGATCCCCACGAAGCTGACCTGGGAACCCTCACTGCTGGTTTGCAAGAAGACGGACTACCCCGAAGCCGAGATCGTCAACTACTCATTCTCGAAGAAGCCGCTTGCGGTGTACTCGAACAAAATCGTGGTCGTGAGCCACTTCGCGGTGCCCGAAAACGTGCCGGCGACACTGACCGAGCTGAAGGGGGAATTCCGTTACCAGGCCTGCAACAGTCGAGCCTGCCTGCCGCCGAAGACTATTGAAGTCATCGTTCCAGTTGCACCCCTTTAGCTGCGGGTTGGGGACAGGCGCTACGCCCAGTACCCCGTCATCAAGCCGAACAAGAGCGCCATCAGTCCTCCCACGATGGGGAACGCCAGGAGCGTCAGAACCAGTCGCCCAAACCATCCTCGGCCTCCCGAGTGAAACGCCGTAGCGGCCTGCACGACCAGAGTCAACGAAAAGACGACGTAGCCTCGAGTTCCGCCGTCCAGACACCAGGGACAATGAGGTCCCGTGGTGTGGTTGATGTTGCACTGCGCCGCGGCTCCGTTCCACCACGCCTGACAGCCACATTGATAGAAAAGATCGCAGGCGTTGATGAACAGAAGAGAAGTGACGGTGGCTCCGGAGAGAAAGACCCCGGAACGAACAGCGACTTTGGCGGCGACGGAATCCACGAGATGGATCGGCCGTGTGGTGGGGCCGATTTAGACTTTCTCTGGCACGACAAATGGCTCGCGATAGTCACGTGACAGCAGCTTGTTGGCGGCATCGCTGTTCGTGAATTTCTCGATATGAGGATCAAACTCCAGACGCTGCTGCGTGCGATATGAGATGTTCGCCATATGACAGAGGGCGGCGGATAAGTGACCCTCGACGATATCCGCATGCAGATCGGTGTACTTGCGTGACTTCACGGCTTTCAAGAAGTTGTCAAAGTGGGGAAAGTAGGCCCAACGCCGCGGTTCGACGTAGAACATTGACGGTCCCAGTGCCCGGTTTTCACCCAAGTACGTTCGGAAGCCGTTGAGGTCGAGCGTCATGTAACCCTTGCTGCCGAGGAAAATATTCCCGATCGTGTTCGCACCATGCTGCATGCCGGCTTCGCCGCCGGTGATCAGGCCGCGTACCTCGAAGATCAATTGGGAATCCCCATAGTCGAAAATTGCCTGCTGGGTATTGGGTGTCTCCTGGTCGTCGTCGCTGATGAAGTGTCCACCGGATGAGAACGCGACGGGCGGAAGCTCGTTCTTCCCAAGACCCCATCGAGCAATATCCATTTCGTGGACACCTTGGTTGCCGATGTCGCCGTTTCCAAAGGCCCAATGCCAATGCCAGTTGTAGTGGAAGCGGTTCTCTCGGAAGACAACCTTTTCGGCTGGTCCTGTCCACAGGTCGTAATCTACCCCCGGCGGAACATCTCCGGGCTGCATGCTGCCGATCGTCTTGCGTCGCTTGAAGCACAGGCCCTTGGCCTGATAGATCTCGCCGATGACACCGTCACGCAGCAACTCGATTGCCTTGACCTTGTGCTCGATGCTGCGGCTCTGAGTGCCGACTTGCACCATCCGCGTGTATTTGCGTGCGGCTTCGATCATCTTCCGGCCTTCGAAGATGTTGTGGCTGGCCGGTTTTTCGACATAGACATCCTTGCCTGCCTGACAGGCCCAGATCGTCATCAGCGCGTGCCAGTGGTTCGGCGTGGCGATCGAAACGGCGTCGATCGACTTGTCTTCAAGCATCTTGCGGATATCCGCGTATTCAGCCGGTTTGCGGCCCTGCTCCTTGCGGGTCGCCACCGCCGCTCGCTCCAGGACAGCCTGATCGATGTCCACCACCGCAGCAACCTCGGCTTCGGAATGATTCACGAAGGCAGCGATATGCGACTTGCCGCGGCCCCGGAGCCCGACTACTCCCACAGCGATGCGCTCGTTGGCGCCCTTCACCTGGGAATAGGAAGCCGCACTCAGCAGGGCTGCGGCGCTGCCCGAAGACCTGATAAAACCGCGACGATCCATGGAATTCATTGCAATGCCTCCGGCCTGAACGGCTGGCTGCCCCTCAGCGCAGCCTTAGGGGGGTGCCTCCAAAGCTTAGCATGGACTCTAACCTGCATCTCTCACCACCCGACGGCCGAAGCACACGATACGACCGCCATGACTTCGTTGCGCTTGCTTGCCGTGCTCGACGTACTGTCGAGTACGCCTGCGCGCGCCAAGCGGCTCGCGCCTCGTCCTGACGGCCCTCTCACGCACTTCGCCTCGCCGCGTCGTGAGAAAAGCAGGCGAAGGTCTTCTTGAGGAACTGTTGAGCTACTCTGCGAATTCCTCCCGGAGCCGTTCCCATGTTTTCGAAAGAGTTTCCGGCAGAACCCTCGTCTCCCCGATGACTGTGACACTTCCAGCCGAACGGGAAGGGCCGTCAACTCTCCCAGCACCTCCAACGGACATTCTTCGACCGTCGCGCAGTGCCTGTTCGGAACAGCCATGGCATGTCCGTTCGCTCAGGGATGACGATTCAGGAATACGGAGTTCTCGAGAGCACGATGAACGACATAGTTGTCGGCGTCATTTTCTGACTGAAGGATGGGGCAGAAGACACACCCATTTTCCTTGGTCTCCTGCTTGAGGCAGTCGTGTCGCCAGGGGCTCCAGAGACGATCCATCAGGCAGCCGCCACCTGTTCGGCCTGCGGTCGTGTGTTCAGAGAAGAGGGTCGAGGGGTGACGTGTGCGAGGAGAGGTCTCTAGTGATCGGTTCCGAAGCGGGCACGGCACCACCGTTCACAACGTCGCGTAATTCCTTGCTGGGTTTGAAGAAAGGGATGGTTTTGGGTGGCACCTCGACTCTCTCGCCGGATTTTGGATTCCGACCGATGCGTCCTTGGCGCTCCCGTGTTCGAAAACTTCCGAAACCACGAATCTCGACCTTCTCTCCTTGCCGGAGAGACTTCACGACGCTGTCGAGAATCGTTTCGACGATGACCTCGGATTCCTTTCGCGTCACCTCGACGACACGAGAAACTTCCTCGATCAAGTCCGCTTTGGTCATTTCTGAAAACTCTCCGCTGTTCGGCGTGAATCCACCGCCGAGTATACGGAATGCATCCTACCATGACTGACTTGGCAAGATGGGTTCAGGCAGGAGCTATACCGCCGTATGGCATCGGTTCTCTCCATCTTTCACCTGACCAGACTGCGCAGCAAATCGATCGGTCGCTATCGTTGGGTTCTCCCTAGCCGTCAGAATTCGATCTTCGCCGCGGTTTCTGACGGCTCGGAGATTGCAGACGCGCCTTCGACGTGTCTGCGGCTAAGTCCGATGCGGCGTTCGAACTCGTCGATCTTGATGATGCGAAACGAGTAGCTCTCGCCGACTTCGAGTCCTTTTTTCTTGCGGCCTGAGCCCTTGACGAACTCCAGGTTGTGGCAAAGCCCTTCGACGCCTGCCGCAAGCTCAACGAAGCAGCCGAATTTCGCCTTGCGAGTCACTCGCCCGACCACCGTATCACCCAGCCCATAGGAACTGAAGAACGTTTCCCATACGTTGGGCTGAAGTTGCTTGAGACCAAGCGAAAGGCGGCGGTTCTCTCGATCGATGTGCAAGACCACTGCGGGTACGGACTCGCCCTTCTTGAGGACTTCCTGAGGGCTCTTGATTTTGCGGTCCCAGGAAAGGTCGGAGGCATGGATGAGACCATCAACTCCTTCTTCGATCTCGACGAAGGCGCCGTACGGGGCCAAGTTGCGAACCCGCCCCTCGACGACCGTGCCCACGGGGAGTCTCTCTTCCAGCGCTGACCAGGGATCGGGCTTAAGACGCTTCACACTGATGGAAATTCGGCGATCGGCGTGCTTCACGTCGAGGACGATGACTTCGATCGGATCGCCGATTTTGAAGAGCTTGGAGGGGTGCCGGCAACGCCTCGACCAAGTGAGCTCCGAAACATGGACCAAGCCCTCGACACCTCTCTCCAATTCAACAAAAACACCGTAGTCGCTCAAGCCGGCTATTTTCCCGGTCACCTTCCCGCCTGTTCTGTAGCGCTCTCCGACGCCGTCCCACGGGTCGGGCTCCATGTGTTTCAAGCTGAGCGAGACTTTCTCCTTCTCGGCGTCGAAATGGAGAACCTTCGCTTGGATCTCCTGTCCCTTATGCAGGATCTCGGATGGTCCTTTAAACCGGCCGTAGGAGATGTCGGTGACATGAATCAGCCCGTCAATGCCGCCTAGATCAACGAAAGCGCCGTAGTCGGTCACGTTTTTTACGGTTCCTGTTACGACGGCCCCTGCAGTCAGTTGCTGAAGGGTCTCTTGCTTGAGGCGCTGACGTTCCTCTTCGAGAATGCTGCGCCGCGACACAACGACGTTGCCCCTGCGCTTGTTGGTCTTGACAACCCGCACCGGAATCGACCGGCCGACGAGAGCGTCCAGATCCCGAACCGGTCTTAGGTCGATTTGCGAGCTCGGCAGAAAGGCCGAGATACCGAGATCCACCGCCAGGCCGCCCTTGACCCGCCCGGTGACTTGCCCGTGGATCGGCTCCCGGGTTGTCTCCGCTTCTTCGATGATGGACCAGATGCGTGCTTGCAGCGCGCGTCGGTAGGAGAGCGCTGCATATTCACCACCCTCGGCCAGGGTTTGGACAAAAACCTCGATTTCGTCACCCTCTTTCACGATGACGTCTCCCGCCGCATCCCGGAAGTCGTCGATGGGCGCCAAGCCTTCCGTCTTTCCCCCGATGTCGACGATCACACCGGCTGGACCGATACTCACCACGAGACCCTTGCAGATCTCACCCGGACGCACGTACGGCAGGTCGTCGTGTCCTTCACTCAACTCACTGAGTTCAGAGGGATGGGGCGGATTGTCTTCGGACTCGCCAGCCGAATTCGGTTCGGTCGGCATGCCCGGCATGCCCGGCTTGACGGATTCGGCTGGCCCTTGGAGCGCGGCCGCGGCAACAGGTAACGCCTTGGTTGGCAACTCACCGCCACGGTCGAAAACATCCGGTTCGCTTGCCATCTACCCTTCTGTGTGGCCCTGTTGGCGATTGGCGGCTGCGAAGGCCGAGCGCCGCCAAGACACGGTTCCACTCGGGCGGTGTTGCGGCCACCCCGGTGCTTGTTAAGAACTGTCTCTGAAAACCGAGATTGACTATCGGTCTTATACAGAACTCATACTAGCGTGAAGTCCCCCGAAAACACGCTAGATACAAACTACTAACCTCTGTCGGATCACTATAGCCAACACCCGGATTGATGTCAACGAACCGTGTGCGGTGCCTTACAAAGATGGTTTCCGCACGTCAGGCGGCTTCTGCCGACGGCGCCGCCGCGGATTTGGGCTGCGTGGTGCGTTGCTCGCGCAGACTCTCGCTGTAGCCTTTGATAAGGCCGACCGCCGTTGCAACGACCAGTGGTCCGACGACCACGCCGATGAAGCCGAACACCTGGATTCCCCCGAACACGCCAACGAACACCAGCAGAGCGTTTAGTTGCGCCCGGCCGGCAATCAGGATGGGCCGCACCAAATTGTCGGCTCCGCTGATGATGATGAAACCCAGAATCAACAGCAAGGCGCCACGCCCCATTTGGCCGCTGAAGATGAGGCCGATCCCTGCAGGAGCCCAAACCAGCCAAGGGCCCACCACCGGGAGGAAGGCCAGGAAGCCCGAGATACATCCCCAGAACACAGCCGACGGTATGCCGATCAGCCAGAAGATGAGACCCGACAGAAAGCCTTGCATGACCGCGACCATCAAGCCACTCGAGATCGTCACTGAAATCAACTCGACGACTTCCGCCATCATGCGCTCGCGGTGCCGGGCACCCATCGGAGCGACTTCCTTCAGTATCTGCAAGACATTACGGCCGTCACGGAACAGATAGAACAGCGCCAGCACCATTACAACCAGGTCAATGATCCAGCCGGCGACGTTTCCCGCGAGGCGCGCCGACTCCTCAGCGAGAAGCGTGGCCGCTCGCTGTGACAAGTTACGCACGATGGTGTCGAAGTCACTGAGCGGGATCGGCGATTGCGCGAGATAGTTGTCGAAGAACTCCTTGGCCCGCGGGAGCACCTCGACGGTTGGCACCGTTCTCGCCACAGCGAGAGCTTCTCTGACGAAAGCCGGAATCAGCCAGCCAAGAGGGACGAGGATCACCAGGGACACAAAACAAGCCGACGTGAACGCCGCCAGATTCGCACTCTGAATGTTGCGGCAGGCCATCCGATGTAGCGGAAACGCAAAGATGCTCAGCACTGTGGCCGAAACAAGAGCCGCCAGGAATGGTTTACTGACCAGATAGAGGCAATAGACGACCAGCCCCGACAGACTCCACATGATGGCGCGCTGAACGAGTTCGGTGTTGGCGCGTTCCGGCATCTGAGTAGAGTATTATCCTCAATTTCCGCCTGGGCGCTGCTTATTTACGCCAGAAAGCAGGCGTCAGAATCACCAGGACTGTGTAGAACTCGAGCCGTCCCGCGATCATGCATCCGCTCAGCACCCACTTGGCGAGCGCGGGAAGGTGAGCATAGTTGTCGAGCGGACCGACTCCTCCGAGCCCCGGACCGATATTGAACATCGAAGCCGCTACGGCCGCAATGGACGTCAGGACATCAACGCCCATCGCCGCCAAAAACAGGCACGAGGCGAAATTCACAACAAACGCGAGGTAGATCAGGTTCAACAGGCTTTGTATTGTTCCTTCGGGGATCACGACGCCACCAAGCCGCACGGAAAAAACCCCGCGCGGCTCTACCATCCTCTTGAACTCCCGATCGACCACTTTGGACAGCAAGAGGATGCGCGCAACCTTCAGGCCTCCGGCCGTTGACCCGGTGCATCCCCCCACGAACATCAGCGCTAACAACATGAGCTGCGCCAACGGATGCCAGACCTCGAAGTCATCCGTGACGAACCCCGTGGTGGTGATGATGGTGCTGACCTGAAACAACGAGCTTCGGAAGGCGCTTTCGATCGCGTAGCCGTGGTGGAGAACGAGAAGTACGGCAATGATGAGGGTCGAAACCACGACCAGTAGCACGTACGAGCGGATTTCGACATCAGCCAGAAACCTTCCCGGTCTGCGCTGGATCCAAAGCCGATACTGCTGCGCGAAGCTGATGCCCGCGAGCAGCATGAAGAGAATGATCAGGTATTCGACAACAGGGCTTTCGAATCCAGCGATGCTGGACTCTCTCGTGGAAAAGCCACCGGTGCCGAGCGTCGAGAAGGTGTGGCACATCGCTTCATAAGCATCCATGCCCGCCAGCCGCAGCACAAAATACAGAACGAGCGTCAGGCTGAAGTAGATCTTCCCCAAGGAGCGTGCCGTCTCGGCGATTCGAGGTTTGAGCTTCTCGGACGTGGCGCCCGAGAACTCGGCTCGATACAGATGCATGCCGCCGTGCCCCACCAGGGGCAAGATGGCAATGCCCAACAGGACGATCCCCATTCCGCCCAGCCAGTGAGAGAAGCAACGCCAAAGCTGCAGGGTCGGCGTCAACGCTTCTATGTCTCCAAGCACGGTCGCCCCGGTCGTCGTGAATCCCGAAGTCGACTCGAACACGGCGTCGGTGAACGTTTCGAAGTTTGGGGAAAACAGGAAAGGGAGACTCCCGAAAAAGGAGACACATACCCAGACCGCTACGACGAGCAGCAAACCTTCGCGCTGACTCAACTCGCGCTCAGGCCGTGGCGAGAAGATGAACAGAACCGCTCCGGCGCTCGCTGTCGTACACAATGCCCAAGCCATTGTCATGGCGTCGGGCGCTCCCGACAACAGACCGTACGTTAGTGGAAGCAGCATCGCGCCCGCGAATGCGAGCAGGAACTGACCGAGAACATAGGTTATCGCTGAACGGTGGATCAACCGACTTTCCTATGGCGTTTGGGCTCAGCGAGGAAGGCCCTCTCCAGTTCGGGAACCACACTTTCCAGCGTGAAGAAGATGACACGGTCGCCGGCCTGAATCGTAGCTTCACCACGGGGAACGATGACTTGACCCGTCGGACGGGCGATCGCGCCGACGATGGCGCCTCGAGGAAAACGAATGTGGCGCAACTGCTTGCCCACGTACTTCGAGCGCTGTGCGGCGATCAACTCGATCGCCTCGGCCTCTTCCTCGCGGAATGTCGTGACGGACAAGACGCGCCCTTTACGCACAAACTGCAGCGCGCGGTCGACCGCCTCGAGCCGTGGGCTGACTGACGTATTGATGCCGAGCCGCTGCACCATAGGCAGGTAATTGAGCCGATTGATCAGAGGAACCACCTTCTTGGCTCCCAAACGGCGAGCGAGGAGCGAGGCAATGATGTTGTCCTCGTCGTGATTGCTCAAGGCCAGGAACGCGTCCACGCCTTCGATGTTCTCTTCTTCGAGCGTCGTCTGATCGGTGCCGTCGCCATGAATGACGACGGTCTTTTTGAGGATCGTCGAGATCTTTTCGCATCGCGCCGCGTCTTGCTCGAAGAGCTTGACGTTGACGCCTTTCTTCTCAAGCACCTCCGCCACGCCGATCCCGAGTTGCTTGCCTCCGACAACAAAGACGCGTGAGATCGATTCTCTGTGCTCCAGTCCCATGAAGCGGAGCACATCGGTCAGGTTCTGCTGCGTGGCCATGATGTAGATGTGATCCCCGGTCCGGAGGAGCTCCTCTCCGTGGGGAATGATCACCTGTTGGCCGCGAAAGATCAGAGCGATCAATGAATCCTTGGGTGGCCCAGCTTGATCCAGTTGTTCGAGGGTTTTCCCGTTGAACCAACTATCGGCATCAACGTTCATCCCGAAGAGCTTCACGGCTCCGCCTGCAAAATCGTAAATGTCGGAGACGCCGGGAACACCCACCACGCGCATGATGCGCTCGGCGATGCTGCTTTCCGGGTGGATGATCAAGTCGATCTTGAGACCGACCTGTTCGCTGACGCGGCGCCAGTGCTCGACTTCGTGGGTGCGAAGGCGTGCAATCTTGACAAGGTGTCCGGCCTCGGCCTGCGCGATCACGCAGGCCAGTAGATTGGACTCATCCGAGTTCGTTGCCGCAATGAACATATCGGCTTCGCCCAGACCGGCTCTCCGCAAGGTTGACACGCGGGAGGCATTGCCCTGCACGATCTTGGCGTCGAGCAGGTCCTGCAACTGCTCGCTGCGGTTCTTGTTCTCTTCGACAACGACAACTTCGTTACCCTCGCGCGCCAGTCGGCGTGCGATCAGCATGGCGACTTGACCACCGCCTGCAATGATGACTTTCATTGGATGACGATTACCTGACTACGAGACTAGCACGGGCTCCAATCACGAAAACGGGTTCTTTCGGGAGTGCGGAAAACATGTAGGATCAACCCTTTAAAAGCGCTTCGTTCAGAAACGCTTCACAACGGCTTGCGGCGGCAAGAACGAGGTCCTCACTGTCTTTCGGCCCCACGATCTGGCAGCCCAATGGTAAGCCGTTCGCCGTACGTCCGAACGGCAGCGACAGAGCGGGTAAGCCCATCGCCGTGATTGGCGCGTTACACCGAGGGTCTCCCGTGGACGCCAGCCCTGGGGGGGCCGCTCCCGGCGCGGCGGGGATCAACCAGAGTGCTCCATCTCTTGTTGATTCCTCAAACTCGTTACTGGCTGCGGCGACCGTATCCAACGCTTGGCCGTAGACTTCGTCGGGCAATGCGAGCCCGTCTTCAACGAGCGCGGCCAGCTTCGTGCCGATCGCCTCAGCATGCTCCAAATATCGCTCGCGGTTCTCTCTCGCACCCTCGTAGTTGTTGATCGTCCGAGCGGCTCGCAACAGACCACGGAAGTTCTCGGCCAAAGACCGCTGCTCAATCTGTACACCCGCCGTGCGCAGCCGTTCGAGCAACAATCCAAACTCCCTTTCCATCTCAGGCTCCAAGCCGTCTTCGATGGGCCAGGGGACATTGATAAACCTCAGCGGCTCGCTCCGAGTCTCGTCCCTCGTATCGCCACGGGTCGCCGACCAGAGTAGAGCCATGTCGGCAACCGTCCTGGTGAAGAATCCCGCATGGTCGAGACTCTTCGCGAACGCCATGACCCCCCCCAACGGCAAGCGGTTGAATGTTGGCTTGAAGCCCACCACGCCGCAGAACGAAGCCGGCCGTAGTACTGACCCCATCGTCTGACTACCGATGGAGAACGGCACCATCCCCGCGGCGACAGCGGCCGCCGACCCGCTGGACGAACCTCCGGGTGTGTGTGCCGTGTTGTGCGGATTCCGGGTCGGCCCTGGATCGAAGTAGGCATAGGCCGTCGTATGTGTCTTGCCCAACACGATCGCTCCCGCTGCCCGCAGTTGCTGGACAAGCGCCGCATCCTCCGCGGGGACACGGCCCTTGTGTAGCGGCGAGCCCCACTCCGTCGGCATCCCCGCAGTGTCGAAGATATCCTTCACTCCGAACGGGAAGCCATGCAGTGGCCCGCGGGGGCCCTTCCGAGCGAACTCGTGATCGAGTTTCCTTGCCTCCCTGAGCGCCTCGTCGCGCGCAACGTAAGACCAGGCCTCGATGCGCTTGTCTTCCGATTCGATACGGTCCAGGCAATCATCGATCAGATCGGCTGCCGCCAGATCGCCGGCCTTCAGCCGAAGGCGCAGGTTCGACAGGGATTCCTCGGTGAATACAGGCATGAGAGGTTGAACCCCCTGGTTTAGGGTTGGCTTGAGGTCGCGCGAGACTCCGCATCTGCCGGCTTTCCAGTTGCCGCCTGAGTCTTCAGACGGGCCAGGGTTTTGAGAGTCAGCGCCGCTCGCTCTGAATCGGGATGGCGGGCTATGTAGTCTTCCAGCTCGCGAATGGCTGCGGCCACTTTGCCTTGACGGCTGTAGATCTCCGCCAATGTCACCTGCGGAAGGCTGAAGTGGCCGGGATCGATCCCCTTGGCTGTTTGAAGATACTTGATCGCCTGCGCGTTGCTGCCCAGGAAAAAGTGGTTGAGACCGAGTTGGGAATTGGCAAGCGCGTCGTCGGGCCGCAGAGTTACCGCGTAGCGATTGTATCCAAGTGCTTCGCTATGGCGTCCCAGCGCGAGTAGGGCCGCACCCATGTTGACGACAGGGCCGAAGGCGTCCGATTGAAGATCCAAGGCCTCGCGGAAATAGGCCTCTGCTTGGGCGTGTTCGCCATTTTGATACGCGATGGTCCCCAGTTGATTCCAGGCATCAACGAACTGCGGCGACATCTCAACGGCCTTTTTCAGATGCGCCACGGCACCCTTGACGTCGTGCTTCTCAAGTCGCTGGTTGGCTTTGACAAACTCTGTGCGCGCGTGTCTCGAAACCGAGAGTTCTCGCACGGAGACCGTGTGGTTTTCCATCGTCTGCCGCTCCCGCGCCTGTTTTGACTGCTTCACGACAATGGTGATCTCGACGCGATTCTTTTTGTCCGCGAAGCTGGGAGTGACCTCGACCGAGCGGCGTTGCTCACCCCACTTCGGGTGAAACACGATGAGCGCGTAGCCGCCGGGTTTGATTTTCTTGAAGCGGAAACGGCCCTTGAGGTCGCTTAGTGTTTGTGTGTGGAAAGGCCGATCGGCCGACTGCAGGCCGACCCAGGCCGACCGCAGCGGTGGAACGATCCGGCCCCTCAATTCCAGGTCGCCTGCGGCAACCGGAGCGGGAGTGGCCCCCAGGACAATCAGAGTCGAAAGAAGCCAGGTTCGCATCGGTTACCCTGCCCGCCGCTTCTTCAAGAGTGGAAGTAGAAGGCTCAGGATGGTGGCCACCATGAAGAAGACGACGATGGAACTGCTGGTCAAAGTGCCCAGCCAATCACCGCGGCTGAGGATCAGTGCGCGCCGCAGGTTTGATTCCATCATAGGTCCCAGGATCAGCCCCAACACGAGGGGTCCCAACGGCACATCCGCTTTGCGTAACAGGAAACCGACGACCCCGGCCACGAACATCGCCCAGACGTCGACAACCGCGTTGTTCAGCGCATACGACCCGATCGCACCGAACATCACGATGCCTGCCCAGAGCCAGGGGCTGGGAATCCGCAGGGCGCGCGCCAGAGGCTTCGCTCCGAGCAGACCCACCACCATCATCACCACCGAGGCGAAAGCCATCAGAAACACGATGCTGAAAACGAAAGCGCGATGGTCGCGAAACAGTAACGGTCCCGGCTGGATGCCGTGAATCAGCAACGCGCCGATCAGTACCGCCGAGACGGCATCTCCCGGGATGCCCAGCGTCAACATGGTCGTCATCGCGCCGCCGATAGCTCCATTGCACGAGGAGCAACTGGCCGCCAGTCCTTCCAACGATCCCTTGCCGAATGCCTCTTTGTTACGCGACAAACGGCGGGCTTGTTCCCAGGCGATCACCGAACCGATATCGCCGCCCGCTGCAGGTACAGCTCCGACGAAGGTGCCAATGCCTGCGCCGGTAAACGTCGAAGGCAACATCCGCTTCCATTCCATCCACGCAGGCCAGATGCGGCCCAGTTTGGACGGCGCTTGGTCGAGCTTGCCCCAGCGGTCTGAAATCTGAATCAGCACTTCTGCCAATCCGAACAAACCGATCATCACGGGCACGAACGAGATGCCGTCCAGAAATTCAGATTGGCCGAAGGTGTAGCGAGGGTAGGCGGTCATCGGATCGAGGCCGACCGTCGCGATCCCCAGTCCCAGCATGCCGGCCAACATGCCCTTGATGACACGCTCTCCGGATACCCCGGCCATCAGGCTGATACCGAATAACGCCAACCCGAAGTACTCCGCCGGACCGAACCGCAGCGCGAAGCTTGCGATGGGGAATGCCGCCACCGCGAGGAAGAAGATGCTCGTAAGCTGCCCGACGGCCGAGAGCAGAGCATTGATGCCGAGGGCCAGCCCGGCCTGCCCTTTCTGCGACAGAGCGTAACCGTCCCACGACGTCGCGATCGAAGCAGGCGTTCCCGGGACGTTGATGAGAATCGCGGGGATGCCGCCCGCCGGGATCGCTCCGCAGTAGATCCCGAGTAGCATCGCCAGGCCCTGCTCGGCGGATACCCAGAACGTGAGCGGGGTCAGAACCGCTACGCCCATGGTCGCGGTCAGGCCCGGCAGGGAGCCGAATACAGCGCCCAGCACGACACCTACTGCGAGAAACAACAGGACTTCCCACTGCAGCACGGCCGTCAATCCTGCGAGTAGATCCGCCGTCATCTCCGCATTTACTCCAGCGACACCCGCAGCCCGTATTGGAAGGCGGCCGCGATGGCCGCGGTCAGCACGGCGGCGACCGTAAGGCTTGCTCGCCACGACTGCACAAGGAATCGCAAGAACAGGACCAGGAAAACGAAGGTTCGCAGCGTGAAGAACCCCGTGCCCCACAGCAGGAGATAAACGAACGTCAGCCCGACAACCCCGCCGATCACTCGCCCGTGCGACAGCACGAAAGCGCTCGCCGAAGACCCTCGCAATGCTTTCAGGAGCAACGCGGAACTCAGCAGGACCGTCACCAGACCGATGATGCGCGGAAAGAAACCGGCGCCGGGAAGCCCCCCGGAATCAGCCGGAAGGGCCGTCGCGCTCACGGTCAGGTAGACCCCCAGCACCAGGAAAAGACCTCCGACAACCAAGTCCGTCCGACTTCTCACCCTGCTTTCAGGTCGGCTCATGCGGTTAGCGCTCCAGAGTCAGCAGCCGCGGGATTTCGCGTCCAAAGAACGCCGCCTCCTGGAGCGCGAATTCCCGAAACTCCTTGCGGCCCATGAACACTGCCTCCATGCCGCGCTCCCTGCACAGCCGCGCCCACTCGGACGACGCGAAGCCTTTCCGGAACGCCTTCTCGAGCCGCTCCAGGATGGCGTCCGGAACACCCGCGGGAGCAAAAAAACCGCTCCAGGCCGGCGCGCCGAAGTCGTAGCCCAGTTCATAGCTCGTCGGCGTTTCAGGATACAGTTGCGACCGCGACTCATCCAGCACGGCCAACGCTTTCAGTCGGCCCGCCTTGACATTGGCAATGGCCTCCCCAGTGCCGGCGATCACCGCGTCCACGTGTCCGCCCAGCAATGAAGCCAACGATCGCGACGTGCCGCCGTACGGCACATACGTGACACGGATATCCGCCGCCTGCTCCATCAACAGCGCGTTGAAGTGCCAGATCGACCCGGTGCCGGAGTGGGCCAGGATCAGCCCCCCTCGCTGCTTCCCGGCCGCCGCGATGAAGCCCCCGAACGAGTTCCAAGGCGCGTCTTCACGGACGACGAGAACTGCGGGCGTCTTCGAGACAAGACAGATCAGGCCCATGTTGTCGGGCCCGACATCGGCGTAACCTAGAGTACGGACGATTGCGATTTCGATCGATGCGTGGCCCAGCGTATATCCGTCAGGCGCACGGCGCGCTACGTAGGAGAAGGCCAGTGCTCCGCTCGCGCCGGGTTTGTTCTCACAGACGACCGGCACGCCCAGATCCTTTTCGATCAGGCTGCCCATGAACCGCGAGACGGTATCGGAGATCCCGCCCGGAGAAGCCTGCACGATCAGTTTCAGTTCCTTCGAGGGGTAGGGACCGTCCCCGTGGCTGCACGACACGGCGAAGAGCAGGACCGCGGCGGCCAGGGCCTGCACCGCAAAACGCCTCTTCGTTCCCTGTCCGAGCATCCTCGACAGCATAGTCGAGTCGAGTCCGGGTCTCAAGTTTGCCGAGGCGGTGGATCGCGATGAGTAGTCGGGCCGGAGACGCTCGTCGTCAGTCGGAAGAGGAAGACGCTGTGTGCTGCGCCTTCTTTGGTGTCCGAGTAGTGTCAAAGCCGGCAGGCAATGACTCTTGCCGGCAGCACGTTTCTCCAGACAATGGTCGTGCTGACCGTTCGGAAGTAACTGCCCAGTAGCGTGCGAAGGTCGAAGAACTCGACTTTGTGCTTGCCGTTGCCATTGTTCTGGAACCACCGCAAGCCGTGCAAGTATTGGAATTGAGTGAGGACGCTCCGCTCATCGAGGAAAGGCATCAGCCCCTGGATGATCTCACGGCAGGTGGATTCGTCCATCATGCCGAATCCCAAAGATGAGAGGACAGCGTCAATGCGGCGGTATCCTCTGCGCCGCAGTTCGACTCCGGCGTTTTCTGCTCCCGACGCTACGACTTCCAGACGGGGATCGTTGATCTCTGCCTGCAGGTAGTTCACGAACCGCGGGTTGATCTCGAACGCCAGGACCCGAGCATCTGTGGGCACTATTTCGAGGAGCTGGCGCGTCATGACGCCCGTGCCGGGGCCGAATTCGACTACGACTTCCGCTTCCTCCAGGGGGAGTGGCTTCACCATGGCTCGCGCCAGGTAGCGTGAGCTTGGGATGATTGAAGCCGTGGCGTGGAAGTCGGCGATCGCCTCCTGCACAAACGCGATCCGGCTCGCCCTGCCTTTATATCCTTTCCGGGCAGTGCCAACAAGGTGGGAACTCCGAGAACGAGGGTCGATCATAATACAGCCCTGTGATTTTGTTGCGCTTGATTGCCGTGTTCAATGTAGCATCAAGTACGCCTCCACGCTCCAACAGGCTCGCTCGTCCTGACAGACCTCTCCACATTTCGCCTCGTCACGAGGTGAGAAACGCAGGTCCCTGACGCTGAGCAAGATCCTCCTTCTAGTAGACTGACGCTGAGCAGCCCTTGGCATGACCGATCTGGAACAACTCTTGCATCTGCTCCGGAAGCACTCCCTCCGCTACGGCGATTTTACGCTTGCCTCCGGCAAAAAAAGCAATGTCTATGTGGACGCGCGGCTGACGACCTTGCGCGCAGAGGCGATGCCGCTGATCGGGCGGGCTTTCCTCGCGAAGTTTCGAGAACGTGGCTGGGAACCGAGGGCCGTTGGTGGGCTTACGATGGGTGCGGACCCCGTCGTCACCGCAATCGCCCGCGAGTCGCTCGACACCGACAGGCCCATCAACGCCTTCCTTGTTCGAAAAGAGGCGAAGCGGCATGGGCGGCTTGGCTCCCTGGTAGGCATCGATGAAACCGAGGGCTTGCAAGTCGTCATCGTCGATGACGTGTTCACGACAGGAGGTTCCACGATCAAGGCGATCGAGCGCGCCAGAGAAGCCGGCATGGACGTGCTCGGCGCGGTCGCGCTCGTCGACCGCGAGCAGGGCGGCCGGCGGAACATCGAGGCGATCGGTTGTTCTTTCGACCGCATTCTCACCATGAAAGATCTATTGGGACGGAGTTGATTCGAGCACCGCTCTGATTGAGGGTCTACAGAAACGGCATGATCATCGAGAACAACTGGGTCAGAATCAAGCCCGACACGCCCATGATGGCCAATAACGGAGTCCAGGTCTTCAGGGCCTCCATTTCCGTGAAGCCGGACATCTGCTTGTACACCCAGAAACCGCTGTCATTCATCCACGACCCGATCAGTGATCCCGAGCCGATCGCGCACGCCACATAAACCGGGTGGTAGGGCGGCGGCGACGCGATGATCAGCGGCGCCATGATTGACGATACGGTGATCATCGTGACCGTTCCGGACCCCTGAGCGACCTTGATCAGCGCAGCGAGCAGCCCGCTCAGCAACAGGAACGGAATACCGAAGTCGTGCGCCAGGTTACCCAGCATCGTCCCCACCTCGGCCTTCACCAACATGCCCCCGAACGATCCGCCCGCCGCTGTGATCAAGATGATCAAGCCGCCGCTTGCGAATGCCGTTTCTACCGGTTTCGCCAATTCACTCAGGCTGTACCCCTTCTGGCTTGCCAGTAAATAGAGCGAAATTGCCGCCGACGCCAGTAGAGCGAAGTTCGGGTTCCCCAGGAATCCGGTCAAGCCCGCGATCGCGCTCGTCTTGTCGATGGCGTTCACCGCCGTGTTGGAAGTAATGAAGATCACCGGGAGCACGATGGGAAGGATGGACATGAAGAAGCTGGGCAGGCGGCTTTCTTCTTCCCTGGCCAGAGCCTCGAGTTCGGTCAACGTCAGCCCGGCCGTCTCGCGAAGCGGAATATCCAGCGCGCGGTCGCGGTTTTTTGCAAACAGCCAGCCGACGATCGACATGGGTACGCCGACGAGCGCGCCAACGAGTATCATCATCCCCAAATCGAAGTCGAGCGTCGCCGCCATCGCGAGTGGTCCCGGTGTCGGCGGAACCAGGCTGTGCGTCACGGCCCCGCCGGCGCAAATGGCCATCACGAAAAGCACGTAGTTGCCGCCCATCCGCACGCGCATGGCGCGGGCCAGCGGCACCAGCAGATAGAAGACCGTGTCGAAGAATACGGGCACCGAGAGCACGTAGCCGCTGCTGAGCAAGGAAAGCGAAGCGTTCTTCTTGCCCAGCAGGCGGACAAACACCCTGACAATCCTGTCCGCCGCACCGCTCTCCATCAGGCACTGCCCAATGAGCGCCGCCAGCGCAATGACAATCCCGATCCCACCGCATACTCGGCCAAACGCGCCCGCCACTTCGGGCATCACTTCTCCCAAAGCCACCTTCGATGACAGCAGCCCCACAATGGTAGCCGCGGTGATCAGCGCCATGAAAGCGTTGATCTTCATGCGGATGATCAAGACGAAGACGACGGCGATCGCGATCGCCAGTACAGCAAGCGGGTGAATCTCCATGGCGGGGAATCTTAGCAAGTTGTCATGGGTCTGTCCACTGTTGTTGACGGGAAATCCTTGTTTGCGAGTAGCTTACGGCATCGCTGCCCCTTCCTGCGCCCGGTGATTCCCTATACTGGTTTCTGGAGGATCTCAATTACATGTCGGACGAACACAGTGGAACGAATGTCGTCTGGTTCCTGACCGGAGCCGCGCTGGGCGCGTCGATTGCCCTGCTGCTGGCTCCGCAAACGGGCACCGAAACCCGGCGGCTTGTCAAGCGGCGGGCCGTCGAGGGGCGTAGCGCTCTGATGCGGGGCGGCCGCGAAGCCTACGAGCACGGCCGGGAACTGTACGAAAAGGGCAAGGAACTTGCCGACGAAGCCAGCGGCGTGGTCGAGCGCGGCAAGGAAGCGGTTTCCAAGGTGGCAACACGAGTTCGTCCAGCCAAAGGCAGCGACGAAGCGGCGGCGGAGACAACCTAGCCTGCATGTCTCACCACGTGGCGAGGCGAAGTGGGTGAGAGGGCAGTCAGGACGAGGCGCAAGCCGGGCGGAGGAAAAAGGCGCGCGCAGGCGTACTTGCCAAATCGCCTCCCTCATCCCTCGGGTCACGAAACACGGCCTCTCCGGTTCACCGGCCATCAGACATTTCTTCAGGAGCGAACTAGTCTGCATGTCTCACCACGTGGCGAGGCGAAGTGCGTGAGAGGGCGGCCAGGACGAGACGCGAGCCGCTTGGCGCGCGCAGGCGTACTTGAACAGTACGTTGAGCACGGCAAGCAAGCGCAACGAAGTCCTGGCGGTCGTATCGCGTGCTTCGACCGTCGGGTGGTGAGAAATGCAGGCTCGCGGTTTCTTCGGACGTTGCGTTACCTCGTATACTCAAGGGGCTATGCCGATTTTCGAGTACCATTGCTCCGATTGCGACACGCGGTTCGAGTGGCTCGTGTTGAGTCGCCGCGTCGAAGATCCGAGTTGCACCGAGTGCGGCAGTGCGACCGTCCGGAAAGTCCACTCTACTTTTGCTGCCCAGACGATAAACGGATCGAGTGCGGGAGCGTCGGAGGCTCCTTCTGACGGCCTCTGCAACACCTGCGGCGTGCCGGGCCCGTGCGCGATGAACTGACCGGGATACTCCTCTAACTGGCGACTGAGGTGCTCGATACGGCCGCCATGCCGCGGTCGAGTCCACAGCAGAGGCTTACGAAAGGGAGCGGTGCAGGCATCGTCATCTGCGGATTCTCCATCGCATACCCCCTCACCGTTAACCTGCATTTCTCACCACGTGGCGAGGCGAAGTGGGTGAGAGGGCCGTCAGGACGAGGCGCGCGCCGCTTGGCGCGCGCAGGCGTACTTGAACAGTACGTTGAGCACGGCAAGCAAACGCAACGAAGTCATGGCGGTCGTATCGCGTGCTTCGGCCGTCGCGTGGTGAGAAATGAAGGCTAAACCGGCCCGGCCTGCCCGCTGTGGTCTCGGAGGCAGCCTGCGGCGTGAAACGTCGCTGGTCATCCTCGCCATTCACTTAGCAGGCGAGTGAATCTCGATCGATCCGGAGGCCGCCCAGGTTGCCCAGCACAACGAGAGCAATGCGGCTCGGCTGAAACCACTCCCAAGCCAAATCGCGGATCTGAGCGTCTGTCACTTCCTCGATGCTGCGGCCTACTTCGTCAAGAGTCAGGAAGCGGCCCAGGTATTTCTCTTGCCGAGCCAGGTTTGACATGCGGCTCGAGGTGGATTCAAGACTCAGCAGCAGACTTCCCTTGAGGTGGTCTTTGGCGCGGCGTAGTTCGTCGCCGGCTACCGGTTTTTCCTTCAGATCCCGGAATTCGGCCGTCACGTGCTCCACGACCGCACGGGCCGTCTCGACCGAGGTTCCTGCGTACACCATCAGACATCCTGCGTCGGCATACAGGCTGAAGTCCGAAAAGACCGCGTAGGCCAGTCCCTCGCGTTCCCGGATCTTCAGGAACAGCCGTGAGCTGACGCCGCCGCCGAGAACCGTGTTCAGGACGAAACTCGCGTAGCGCCTGGGGTCCGCCATGGGATGCGTGGGCACGCCGAGGCACACGTGCGCCTGCTCCAGCGAGGGCTTGTCCCGCATCACGACCGCGGGATGCGCTTTCGGAGTGTCGGCGGGCTTTTTGTGCCGCTGCGCCTTGATGCCTTGGAAACGTTCCTCGATCATCTGTGCGAACTGCTGGTGGTCGAGATTGCCGGCAGCCGTCACGATCAGATTCGCCGGGTTGTAGGTCCGTACGAAGAACCGCCTCAATTGAGGACGGTTGAAACGGGTGATCGTATGCTTGTTCCCGATGATGGGACGCCCCAGCGAATGACCTTTCCAGAAGTTCTTCGCAAAGGTCTCTTGCAACAGGTAGTCGGGATTGTCCTCGTCCATCTTGAGTTCTTCGAGCACGACTCCCTTCTCCTTCGCAATGTCCTCCTCTAGGAACAAGGGGTCGCGAACCATGTCGGAAACGACATCGAGGGCGCGAGGCAGGTGCTCATCCAGCACTTTGGCTGTGAAAACAACGCTTTCTTTGGTGGTAAAAGCGTCCAGGTGCCCCCCGATCGCGTCGATCGAGCACGCGATTTCCTCGGACGACCGCGTGGACGTGCCCTTGAACACCATGTGTTCAATGAAATGCGTGATGCCGCTCTCACTATTGGTTTCGTGACGGGAACCGGCGTCCACCCAAAAGCCGATGGATACGGAGCGCACGTGCGGCATCCTCTCGGTGATGACGCGCAGGCCGTTCGATAGAACCGTTTTCTGAACCTCCGGCATGGAATCGCTCGCGGAAATCACCGTCGGGATCGCAACGCCGGGAATCAGGAACTGCGGATCGCTTTCGACGATCCCGTCCTCTTGGCTTTGCGAGCGCTGAATGCGCTTCCTGGCGGTTTCGCGGCGCTTGGCTTCGCGGGCTGCTTGCCGCATCTCGTAACCGTCAAGACGGTCACGAATAGCTGCGAGCAGGTCGGCCTTGCTTGGGCCCGGCAGCGGCAGCTTGAGCTGGCGTACGCTTTTTGCCATGGCTCTCAAAACATCCTGACACAATCATGATCCAGGAGAACTTCCGATCGCAAGCTTCGAGGTTGCGGGCGCATCCATCGATCCTGTGTCACAAAAGTGGGAGTGCGGCGTCTTGTGTGGTTTTGTTACTGGACGTTGTATTGATCGTCTCTCCCCCTTTATAACCCGATAGCCCGAGCAATGCAGGTTGGAGCCGAACTGAAAATGCATCTTTTTGATACGGAAGGGGATAGAAATCCTTCGAGGAAGTGGCCACGGATTCGGCGGTTCTGTCGAAGACGCCCTGCCGGATCCAGGCCCGGCAGGTTAGAATGGCCGGGTTCCGGGAAGTATCGACAAGGGGAGTTTTCGGCATGGAGAAGGAATACGCCGTCGAGTTGGCTACCTCGAATCTGCGGTTCGGAGCGGGCGCGACGCGCGAAATCGGGATGGATTTGGCCGACCGGGAAGTCAAGTCGGTTCTTCTGCTGACGGACCGCAACCTGGTTGACCTGCCGCCCGTTTTGACTGCGCGGGAGTCCTTGGAGCAAAACGCGGTCAGCTACGTCCTGTTTGACCGGGTTCGTGTCGAGCCGACCGACGAGTCGTTTCGCGAGGCGATTCAGGTGGCGTCCGGACAGCCGTTTGACGCCATCGTGGCGGTGGGCGGCGGTTCTGTGATGGATACGGCGAAGGCGGCGAATCTGTTTTCGAGTCAGCCGGCGGACTTTCTGGACTATGTGAATCCGCCGATCGGCAAGGGACTGCCTGTGCCGGGGCCGCTGAAGCCGCTCTTCGCCGTGCCGACGACGGCGGGAACAGGTAGCGAGACTACGGGTGTGGCCATCTTCGATTTCGTGGAGATGCATGCGAAGACGGGAATCGCTCACCGCAGGCTCAAGCCGACGCTGGGGATTCTCGATCCGGAGAACACCCGGACGCTGCCCCCCCAGGTCGCGGCCTCAACAGGACTTGACGTGCTGAGCCACGCCATCGAATCGTACACGGCGATGCCCTACACCGACCGTCCGCGGCCCGAGCGGCCGCTGGTTCGTCCGGCGTATCAGGGGTCGAATCCGATCAGCGATCTATGGTCGCTCGAGGCGTTGCGCATGGTGCGGGAGTACCTGCCGCGGGCGGTTGAAGATCCCGGCGACGACGAGGCCCGCGGGATGATGCTGCTCGCGGCGTCCTATGCCGGAGTGGGCTTCGGGAACGCCGGCGTGCATTTGCCCCACGGCATGTCGTATCCGGTCTCGGGGATGGTGAAGAACTATCGGCCGCCGGGTTATCAGGTGGACCATCCGTTGGTGCCGCATGGCATTTCCGTGATTCTGAACGCGCCGGCGGTGTTTCGGTTTACCGCTTCGGTGAATCCCGAACGGCATCTCAGGGCGGCCGAGGTTTTGGGTGCCGATGTGGCGGGCGCCAGGTCCCAGGACGCCGGGAAGATTCTCGCCGATACGATCACCGGATTCATGCAGCGGCTGAACGTTCCGAACGGATTGAGCGCGCTCGGCTACGACAGTTCGCATATTCCCGCTCTGGTCGAAGGGACCTTGCCGCAACACCGGGTCACAAAGCTTTCGCCGCGGCAGGCGGACCGCGAAGATTTGGCGCGCTTGTTTGAGGACGCCATGGTGGCTTGGTAGGCTTCCTGCTCGTAGGTGATCGTTTAGCCTGCATTTCTCACCACGTGGCGAGGCGAAGTGGGTGAGAGGGCCGTC
>JAPPLB010000034.1 GCA_028819575.1 Bryobacterales bacterium
GAGTGGTCCCGCTCAGCAACGCTGCTTAAATAGGGGGATGTTTCAGGTCAGTCCTGACGGTCCTCTCACGCACTTCGCCTCGCCACGTGGTGAGAAAAGCAGGCTAGCAAGCTCGTCTGTTGGCTCCTTTACCCGACGAGAGGTCCGGGCCGGTGAGTTATGATGGGTTCGGGTCTACTGGGACGAGCATAGGCCTTCGTGCGGCGGCGGCGGGCTTGTCCGGAGGGTTTTCTGATCAATGAAACAGGCCGGCGGCGGGTTCGCCGTCTGGCAGAGTTGCTTGCTCTCGGGAGTTGGCTGTTGCCTCTGTGTCCGGGACAGGAAACCGGGAGCACGGATACGGCCGGAGCATCGGCCGCAGCGTCCGAGGCCGCCGTGCCGGCAGCGGCTCCCGCCGACGCGCCAGCCGCCGCCGGGAACACCTCCGGGAACGTCAGCCGCGAGGAGCTGAACCTGCTGGGTCAAGTCGATTCGGATGCCGGCGAAAGCCGCCGGAACGAGAACGTTTCGATCAATCTCATCGACAACAACGTTCTCAAAGAGCTGAACATCCGGATGGGGACGACCGCCACCATCGTCGAAGAGTTCAAGCCCGACCGCGGCTACTTCGGCGCCGAATTCGGCTCGGCCCCCAGTGCGCCGTTCCACCTTTCGCCGACCAGCGCATCGGGGGTCCACGGGAGCGTGTACTGGTCTCATGACAACAGCCTGCTTCGGGCGCGTTCGTTCTTTCAGGTCGGCGAAGTGCAGCCGGCCCGCGACAACGATTACGGCCTCGACTTCAGCGCGCCCACCTGGCGCGGCGGCCACCTTACGCTCGACGCCAGCCAGCAACGCCTGCGCGGCAACGTGAACGGGAACATCCTCGTCCCCGCGGTGTACGAGCGCACGCCGCTGGCAACCGATCCCGCCGTGCGAGCTTTCGTGCAACGCATCCTCGACGGCTATCCCAACGAGGAGCCGAACCGCACGGATATCGATCCCCACGCTCTCAACACGAATGCGCCGCAGATCATCAACAACGACAACATCGGCGGCACGCTCGACCAGCAATTCAGTGAGAACGATCAACTGGTTCTTCGTTACCAGCTCACGTCCCAGAGAGTGGACGCGTTCCAGCTTTACGGCGGGCAGAACCCGGATACGACCACGAAATCTCATGATGCGCGCGCGAGCTGGATTCACTCGTGGTCGCCATCGACCGTGACCGAGTTCTCGGGCGGGTTCAAACGGATCGGGTCGCTGCTGGTGTCGGACGAAACATCGATCGGGCCGGTGATCCTCACGAGCAATCTCTGGGAATACCTCGGACCCAGCTCGGACATTCCCATCGACCGCGCCCAGAACGAGTTTCGGTACGCCGGAGCATTGCGGCATACGCGCGGGCGGCACCTTTACACAGCAGGCTTCGAGTTGTTGCGGCGACAGGTCAACGGGGTCGAATCAAACAGCCACCGCGGCCTGTTTTCCTTCCGTGCGGACTTCGGCCAGGACAACGTCACGAACATTCTCCAGGGACGGCCGAGCTCCTACAGCATCGCCCTGGGCAACGCCCACCGCGGCTTTCGCAACTGGGAGATGCAGTACTACTTCGGCGACGACTGGAAGGTCAATTCCGACCTGACGCTCAACGTGGGGCTTCGATTCCAACCCGTCACGGCGCCGGACGAAGTCAACGGACTGACGAACATCCCCTACCGCTGCGACTGCAACAACTGGGCACCGCGCTTCGGAGCGGCCTATCGGCTGGGCCGCAGCGGCGGCGTTCTGCGCGCCGCCTACGGCACGCACTTCGGCAGCATCTACACGGTCACCTACAGCCAGGCGCGCTTCAATTCCCCGCAGGTGGTTCGGCTTTCTCTTCCTCAACCCGACATTCTCAATCCACTGGGCGGAATCGACCCGGATGATATCGACCCGAACCAGCCGAGCGTCCTGTTCGATCTCGTCGATGACCTTGTGGCGCCTTACTCCCACCAATACAACTTCAGTTGGGAACGAGAAGTATTCGCCAAGGCCACCCTGCGCCTCGGCTATGTCGGCAGCCGTTCGCCGAAGCTGCTGACCCTGTGGTACTTCAACCGCGCACGCCCCGTCGAAGGCATCGAACGAATCACCCGCACGATCAATCAGCGCCGGCCAGATCAACGCCTGCTCGACATCCGCCGCACTCTCAACGGCTCGTTCGGCTACTACGATGCAGCGAAAGTGTCGTTGTCGGTGGCGCAGTGGCGAGGTTTCAGCCTGGACGCCTCCTATTGGTTCAGCAAGGCGATCGATCTCGGATCCGGCTATACGAACACCGCCGCCGGCCGAGACGGACGCCGCGCACGCCCACAGTCGGGCGTAGACGCGCACGGCGACATGAAAGGCCTGAGCAGCTTTGACCAACCCCATGCGGCCCTATGGCGCGCGACCTATGGAACGCCGAGCCTGGCGAAGCAGCCGGGATGGATCAAAAACCTGCTCGGCGGCTGGGAATTGTTCACCGTGGTGCTGCTGAAATCCGGCACGCCGTTCACCGTCAGGTCCGGCTCGGACGCCCCGGGCTTCGGCAACGTCGACGGATCGGGAAGCGACCGCGTCAACGTGCTTGATCCGTCAGTCCTGGGCCGCGTCATCGACCACCCGGATACCTCGAGACAGATGCTGCCGACTTCGGCCTTCGGATTCATCGGCCCGCAGGACGTACGAGGCAACATCGGCCGCAACACGTTCCGCAAGGACGGCATCCGGAACATCAACTTCGCGCTGGCGCGGCGCTGGCCCTTCGGCGGCGACAACGAAGTCATCTTGCGGGCCGAGTCGATCAACTTTTTCAACACACCGCAGTTCGCCGAGCCTGGCAGGAATGTCAGCAACGACAACTTCGCGGCGATCACGAACACTCTCAACGACGGCCGAACGTTTCGGTTTACACTGCGGATCGGGTTTTAACCTGCATTTCTCACCACATGACGGTCGAAGCACGCGATACGACCGCCAGGACTTCGTTGCGCTTGCTTGCCGT
>JAPPLB010000018.1 GCA_028819575.1 Bryobacterales bacterium
TCGTCCTGGCGGCCCTCTCACGCACTTCGCCTCGCCACGTGGTGAGAAATGCAGGTCAAGAAGGGGGCGGCGCATACCACCCCCAGATTCCTACGAAGAGCTGTTTCCGCGATTCGCAGAAGATGCTACGCCGAGGTCAAGGTTAAGAGAGTTTGAAGAAAGAACGTAGCAGCGGAATATTGACGATTGTCTTCGGGCCGCTGGTTCAGGATAGCGGCCGCATCTGCCATTGGTCGGGATCGTGGTCATGTTCTCGCTTACCCTGCCTGTGCGGCTGAACTCGATCAGGCTAAAATCCCCGCGCGCTCCTGACAAGGCCGTCTGAGAGCCCGTCGGAGTCATCCTGAAGATACTCTCCATTACTCGCCACGTCGTGAGAAATGCAGGTCAGTGTTTCCTCCGCCCGAGTGTTGATCATACGAGCGGGAAACATCCGGGCCGGTGTCAACGCCGCTTGATCAGGGGGATGTTTCAGATCAGGTCAGACCGAGGCCGGAATCAGATAGCTGACCACCATGTAGACCCCGTAGGCGGTGAGAAGCACATAGCCGAACGGGCGCTTCATGTAATCGCCAGAAACGAAGATGCCGACTCGAAAGACCAACAGGATGAGCAGCATGATCGGAAACAGCACCTGGAAGAAGTGGCCGCCAGCGGTGAGACCGCCTGGCGTGACGGCCGCCGCAGCGCCCGCGACAAAGAACACATTGAGAATATCGGCGCCGACGACATTGCCGACCGCCAACTCACCATGCCCCTTACGCGCCGCCGTCACCGCCGTAACCAATTCCGGCAATGACGTTCCGAAAGCGACCAGCGTCGCAGCGATAATGCTTTCCGGCACATGCATCCGCACCGCAACCTCCGTCACCGCCGGGATGAGGATGCGCGCTGAAATGACGACGAGGACAACGGCGCCGATCAGTCTGAGCACGATGACCATCGTGGAGCCGCTGGATCCGTGATCATTGTCTCCGTCACCAACAAGTCCGGTCCCTTCGCCGGCCCACCGAATCGATCTCCAAATGTAGACAGCGAGTGCGCCAAGAAAAACGAAACCGGCCCACTGACTGAGGTTGCCGCCACTGCTGAAGACCTCCGCCGGAGAGCTCCAGGGGAAGCTCAGCGCCACCATGGCTGCCGCGGCGCCGATCTGAATCCATCCCTGACGATTCGTGATGCGCCGATCGAGCTTGAGCGGCGATATCAAGCAAGCCAACCCGAGGATGAGACCGGTGTCGCAGATGATGGAGCCCACGGCGTTGCCCAACGCCAAGCCCGGCTGACCCTGTATCGCGGCAAACACCGACACAGCCGCTTCCGGGGTCGTCGTCCCCAGGCTCACAATGGTCGCTCCGATGATCGTCTTCGGGATCCCCGAACGTTTTGAGAGCAGCACTGCCTCTTCCACCAGCAAATCCGCTGCTTTGCCCAACACGAATAAGGACACGGCGATGACGAGGAACAACAGAACGGTCGGCAGGCCGTGCACAAAGTGTTCGAGGGCTTCTTCCATCGTCGAAAGTTCTGTTAGTGTACCTTTTCCCTTTGACGGCCCTGCTTACGCCGATGGCGGCTCGTGTCGATCATCTGCTCAGGCGACAGTGCGGCCTGCTTACACCGAAAAGAGCCTGCAGGTTGTTGCCGCTACAGCGCACTCATTGATGGCCGTCGATCAGCGGAATTCTATCTCTGACGCAGGCTGTCAGGGTTCCTGACGGTCTCGTCCGACCCAAGCAACCCCTTGTGTAAGTGCAAAACCAGCCAGAATCAGTCCGATCGACGATGCGACCTGCACTGCGGTAGGGTCGAACCGTTTCAGGGGATAATCCTTCGGATCGATCCTCGCGATGGATTCCTCCGTTACCCGCCGCCCCTTGATGACATCGCCGACCTGGGGCTGAAGCCCGTGCTGAAACGGCCACAGGCCGAGCACCGCTCCGAGCAATAAGCCCAACAGCACTCCCAAGGTCGCTTTTTCGAAGCGGGCCAACAGCATGCGCATCAGATTGCTGATTCCTGCAAGCCCCAGCCCGACACCGATCGCCAAAGGCGCCAAAACCATCAAGGGTTCGATCATCGGCCGCCAGCCGCCACCGTGTTGCAGGGTCCCGATGATCGTGATCTTGAGTTGCTCGATGGCCGTCAGCACCGTGAGATAGACCCCGAGAATCAACCACAGGTAGCTCCCGGAAATCCCCGGCAGAATCATCGCCGCCGCGCCGGCGACCCCGGCCAACAGCATCAAGAAAAAGTGAGAAGACGGCTCGGTAGTGGAAGCGCCGGGCCGCAGCGCCGCCATCGCGGCCATGACCGCGATCCCGCACGCTGTCCCGACACCCGCGGATCTTGTCAACGGCTTCAGCAGACGCCAAACTACCGGTACGCCGCCCAACGTAAGACCGATGAACAGGCTGTACATTACCCAACGGTGGTCGATGACCAATCCCTTCACCTGACCCGCCAAGGTAATAATGGCAACCCCCGCCGTCGCCACGATCGTCCCCAGAAGCAAGACGGTCGGAGGCCGAAACCGCAGCGTGGTGACTTCAGCGATTCCTCTGATGCATTGCGGATACACGCCCGCAGCCAGCAGCATGGTGCCACCCGAAATGCCCGGCACGAGATTCGCCAGACCCATCAACAAGCCAGCCAGCACTGCTCGCAGAAGCTGCGGCACGGAGGTCTCGGAAGACTGCGTTCGAGGGGACGGCATGGAAGCGGAGTGTTGGCGGTTTATCTGACGCCGCAGTCGCTATGAGATCACGCCGACATCTTTGAGTCGGCGATCCAGTACGTCCCGGGCTCTGGCGCTCAGGGCAGCCGCCGACAATGCCGCGGCACAATGGCGAAACCAAGAAAGGCCCTTCGGTCGAGTGACATGCGCCTCTTTATTCGCCTCGCGGACCATTCTAGCATCGGCTCCTCGAAGCACCTGCCGCCCCTGGAACCAGCCTGCCTTTCTCACCACCCGACGGTCGAAGCACGCGATACGACCGCCAGGACT
>JAPPLB010000023.1 GCA_028819575.1 Bryobacterales bacterium
GCAACGAAGTCCTGGCGGTCGTATCGTGTGCTTCGACCGTCGGGTGGTGAGAAATACAGGTTAGGTTCCAAGTGGATCGGAGGTCCGCGTGACCGGTTGGGCTTCCCGGGCAAAGACGTTGCTGGACATCTGGATGCGATAGCCTGTTCACACGCGCTGCGGGCGGTCGTTACGTCATGATCTGCAGCCCGACCACAGGAGGGAGGCGTGCCGTTGCATACCGAAGCGAAAGATCTCCATCGACGCTCGATGATCATCGACGGGCTCAATGTGAGCCGGTGGGGTGACGCGGAAGTCTACCGCCATCTGCACGAAGGAGGATTCACGGCCATTAACGCCACCGTCGCCGTTTGGGAAGGAACGAAGCAGACGCTCCAGAACATCGGGCGGTTCTACCGCGACTTCGAGACCTACTCGGAGTGGGTCCGCCCGGTCGCATCTCTCGCGGACCTGCATGCCGCAAAACGAGAGAATCGAGTCGGTATCGTATTCGGTTTTCAGAACTCCTCTCCCATCGAGGACGACCTGCGCCTGGTGGAGATCTTCCACCGGCTCGGTGTTCGGGTGATTCAACTGGCCTACAACGACCTCAACTACGCAGGGGCCGGTTGCTACGAACGCCAGGACGTGGGCTTGAGCAAGTTCGGCGTGGATCTTGTGAAAGAAATGAATCGTCTGGGAATGGTGATCGATCTTTCGCATGTCGGCCACCGGTCTACCATGGACGCCATCGAGCTTTCCGAGCAGCCGGTGTGGTTCAGCCACGCGAACCCGAAGGCATTGTGCGAGCATCCGCGCAACAAGACCGACGACGAGGTCAAAGCCCTGGTGACGAGAGGCGGTGTGGTCGGAGTGAATATCTTCCCGGCGTTTCTCAAGCGCGGCTACGACTCGACGCTCGCCGACGTGCTCGACACGATCGAATACTGGGTCGAGCTGGCCGGGATTGGGCATGTATCCATCGGCCTCGACTTCACGGAAAATCAGTCGGAAGAATGGTTCCAATGGCTCATGGCCGGCAAGCGACTCGATTCGCCTGTCTTTCCGCTACAGCTTCCTCTGCGTTTGCCGCAAGGCATCGCGCGCGCCGACGAGCTGCCCAACCTCACCGCCGGCCTGTTGGAACGCGGCTACTCCCACCTGGACGTGCAGAAGATCCTCGGGCTCAATGTACTGCGGCTGTTCGAGCAGGTGTGGACGGAGTGACCGGCCGGTAGAAGAGCCGGAGTTGCATGCCGGTCCTCTACCCGGCGATGAAGATCATCTCCCGGCAGCCAGTGCTCGAAGATCCCTTTACTGAAGGTCCGGCGGACGCGTGCGCACCGTGCCGGCGGGTTGCCCGCACGCGCTTCCTGCAACCGTCATGAGCACGTATTCGATGAAACGGTCCATCAGGAAACGCCGTCGTACCGGTAGAGGCATGATATTCTAGCTCTCCATGCCATTCTGTACGCGTTGTGGAACCCAATTGGGAGACGATGCCTCGTTTTGCCCAGGATGCGGCGCCAAGCTGGGAGGCGGAGCACCCGCGCCCGTCGTGTCGGCTGCCGTTGCGGAGCCGATGAGTCCCGTTCAATACCAGGTCGAAGGAGACAACCTGGAGGTCGTGCGCGTCACCCTCATGCCGGGTCAAGAGGTCTACGCGGAAGCCGGCAAGATGGTCTACAAGACGGCCAATGTGGATTGGCAAACCAAGATGACAGGCAGCGGCATCGGAGGGAAACTCTTCGGAGCGCTGAAGCGAAAGCTGACCGGCGAGTCGCTCTTCATGACTCACTTCAAGACTTCGCACGGCAAGGGTGAGGTCGGCTTCGCAGGCGATTTCCCCGGGCGCATCCAAGCCTTCGAGCTGGCGGCCGGACAGGCTGTGCTCGTTCAACGCGATGGATTTATTGTTGCCGAGCGCACTGTCAAGCTGGATATCGCTTTCACGAAGAGGATCGGCGCCGGATTTTTTGGCGGAGAGGGATTCATTCTGCAAAAGCTCACCGGACCGGGCGTGGCCTTCATCCACGGCGGCGGCGACTTTGTAGAGTTCAGCCTCGATCCGGGCGAGATTCTGCAGGTCGATACCGGCTGTATCGTCGCTTTCGACGAGTCGATTTCCTACGACGTTCAGATGGCGGGCGGCATTGCCACGAGCATCTTCGGTGGAGAAGGTTTGTTCCTGGCGACCCTGACAGGACCGGGTAAAGCCTGGATCCAGACGATGACGTTATCGAAGCTGCGGCGGGAGTTGGGCGGAGGCATAGGATCCCGGTCCGGCGGAGGTGAAGCCCAGGGATTCGGTGCTCTCACCAATATGTTCGGCAGTAACGATTAGCCGCTTGACCAGAAATCCTGAGGAGCAGAAAAGAGGTCATTGATATACTGCATGTCTCGGGAGATTCAGCACCCGGCCCGGGACCAGGCCTCAGGCATATCTCTTCCATGAGTGAGACTCCATCAGTAGAAAAAGTCGTCTATCTGCTTACTCCGCGGGGCTTCTGCGCGGGCGTCGTGCGGGCAATCGACATTGTCGAACTGGCCCTCGAGGTTTATGGACCTCCGATTTACGTGCGGCGCGAGATCGTTCACAACAGGCACGTCGTTGAGGACTTGTCCGGACGCGGGGCGGTTTTCGTCGAAGAACTCGACGAGGTGCCGGTCAACTCCCGTGTGGTCTATAGCGCCCACGGAGTGGCGCCGACGGTCAGGGAGGATGCCAAGCGGCGGAACTTGCAAGTCGTCGACGCCACCTGTCCATTGGTAACCAAGGTTCACCGAGAGGCGATCCAGTTCGCTTCCACCAACGGAACCATCTTGTTGATCGGGCATCGCGGCAGCGATGAAGTCATCGGCACGATGGGCCAAGCGCCCCGTCATACGATCGTGATTTCGTCTCTCGAGGAGGCCGAGTCCGTTTCGGTTCCCGATCCGGACAATGTTTTCTACCTGACGCAGACAACGCTCAGCCTGGACGAAACGGAGCAGGTAGTTTCGGTCCTCAAGAGGCGCTTTCCCAAGATTCAGGGTCCGCCCGCGCAGGACATCTGTTACGCCACCGAGAACCGGCAACAAGCGGTCAAGCATGTCGCGCCGTGGTGTGACCTCATGCTGGTCGTTGGGTCGCAGAACAGCTCGAATTCGCAAAGGCTTGTCGAAGTCGGCAAAAATGCAGGTATGCCGGGCTACCTTGTCGACAATGAGCGAGATATCCAGGACGAATGGCTCACTGGCGCACGGAGTGTAGCAGTGACGGCCGGGGCGTCGGCCCCTGAGATGCTCGTACAGCAGGTTGTGGCCTATCTTTGGCGGCGCGGCTTCACCCGCGTCGAAGAAGTCGAGGCGGTGGAGGAAGACGTAGTCTTCCCGCTGCCCGCCGAGTTGGCCGCCCACGAATCCCTCCTTACGACCATCGCGAACGCCTGAGTTGTCCTCCTGGATTGCCTGCCGCGGAGCACACGTTCTTGCGGGCCGGTGGGGTGTCTTGGGCTCAAAACGCAATAGGATCTGTCGTAGAACCCTCGATCCGGATAAAGTATCCTGAAAGCTGTCAGTGTCGTTTTCCTTGGCGGGCTTGCCGAGTTAGCAGCCGAGTAGCTTCTCGAGGGAGGGTCGTTCGGCGCAGAAGCCCTCAGATAAGGCTGCGGCGTAAGAGACAGGCGCCTAACCGAGGATATGGAGCCCTCGGAGGCGACCGTGAAAGCTGACAGACGGGATCTGACGGCTCATTCCGCAGTATTCACGGGGTTAGCGACACGGTGGTTACGAAGTTCGGAATCGGCATTCTTGGCGCAGGGCAAGGGGCAGCGCCTTTTCCGGTCGGTTGTCTGAGGGACAGGCGGGCCTGAGCCAGCGACGATGGACACACCCGATTCCCTTGCGTCGAGACAAGGCAGCAACTGACGCCGCAGTGGGAGATTTCCGTGGGTGCCAGCGGCTTGGAAACACCGTCAACCAATAGCCGCAACATATCCGCAACAGCGATGATGCGGGCAGCAGTATACACGGGACAACAACGAGTCACCCTTGAGGAGATTCCCATTCCAGAGATCGGTCCCGGCGAAATCCTCGTACGCGTTGAAACCTGCGGCATCTGCCATACGGACCTCAAGAAAATCGAGCATGATCTCTTGCCGCCGCCTCGAGTCTACGGACATGAGACGGCCGGCACTGTCGTTCGGATCGGTGATGAAGTCACCCGGTTTGCCGAAGGTAATCGCGTCTGCCTGTTCCACCACATTCCATGTCTCGATTGCTTCTATTGCGAACACCAGGACTACGCCCAATGCCCCAAGTACAAGAAAGTGGGTGTCACTGCCGGTTTCGAACCGGCCGGTGGCGGGTTTGCGCAATACGTGCGCGTCATGGATTGGATCGTTCAGCGCGGCGTGGTTCGGATCCCCGATCCGGTGTCGTTCGAGCGCGCCAGTTTCGTCGAGCCGGTCAACACTTGTTTGAAAGCGCTTGACAAACTGAGCGTCCAGGGCGATGAAACGATCCTGATCCTGGGTCAGGGACCCATCGGCCTGCTGTTTACGGCGCTTGCCCGCAGGCTCGGGGTCAGATCGGTTTGTGCGACCGACTTCCTCGAGTCGCGCATGGAAATGGCGGAAAGGCTGGGAGCCGATCACGTTTGGAATGGAGCGCAATCCGACTGGATGGACCAAATGCGGCGCCTGACAGCCGGCCGCGGGGCTGATATAGTGATCGTAGCCGCCTCCGCGCCGGGAATCGTTACCGAAGCGATCACGGCATCGCGCCCTGGCGCTCGGATCATGCTGTTTGCCCAGACGGCGCCGGACGAGGTGTTCGAGTTGAGAGGTGCGGATCTGTGCGCTGCGGACCGAACTCTGTTGGGATCTTACAGCGCATCTCTCGACCTACAGGAGAAATCGGCCGAAATCGTCTGGTCTGAGGATTTCCCCGTCGAGGAACTCATCTCGCATCGCCTCCCCCTCGATGATCTGTATGAAGGAATCAAGCTTGCCCGCAAGCCCACGGCCGGTTCGCTCAAGCTGATGGTATGCCCGCAGTGGTGAATCGAACCGTGAAGGATACGATGCTGGCCGCGATGCTCTACGGCAAGGAGCGTCTCCGCCTCGAGCCGGTGGCCGTGCCACAGGTGGGCCCGGACGAAATCCTTGTCAAAGTGCAAGTGGCCCTGACCTGCGGAACGGACCTCAAGGTCTTCCGCCGCGGCTACCACGCTCGCATGATCCGCCCGCCCGCCGTGTTGGGCCACGAGTTGGCAGGAGATATCGTCAGCGTCGGGTCGGAGGTGACGACGTTCCAGCCGGGACAGCGGGTCGTCGCCGCCAATTCCGCTCCTTGCGGCAACTGCTTCCACTGCCGGCATGACAGAGAGAACCTGTGCGAGGATTTGCTCTTCAACAACGGGGCGTACGCCGAGTACGTACGGATTCCGGGCCGTATCGTCGCTCGGAACACTTACGAAATCCCGGACCACATCGGCTACCGCGAAGCCGCGATGGTTGAATCCCTTGCCTGTGTCTTGAAGGGCTTGGAGGATACCAATCTACGCGCCGGCGATACCATCTCGATCATCGGCTTGGGGCCGATCGGGATGATGTTCATCCGATTGGCGAGCTTAGCCGGAGCTCGCGTGATCGCCGTCGGCCGTCGGCAAACGCAGTTGGATCGCGCCGCCAGCATGGGTGCTCAAGAGCTGATCCTGACCGGCGGCTCAGAGATGCCCGTCGAGGAAGTTCGCAGCCTGACGGACGCAAAGCGCGGCTGCGACGTTGTGATCGAGGCGGTCGGTTCACCGCAGACCTGGAAGGGAGCGGTCGACATGGTTCGGAGCGGTGGCACGGTCAACTTCTTCGGAGGGTGCCCCAGCGGCAGTCACGTGCCCCTCGATACATCCCGCGTGCACTACTCGGAGATCACACTCAAGTCGAGCTTTCATCACACACCGAAATACATTCGACGGGCGCTTGAGATCGTCGCGGAAGGAGAGATCAGCGCGGAGGACTTTGTGATCAATGAAGCTCCTCTCACGGACTTGCTTTCGGTGTTCCGTCACATGATGAGTCATAACGGGCACCTTAAGACCGCGATCCTTCCCTGGCCCAGTCGAACGCAGAGAATGTCCAGGAACCTGTAGCAAGACGAGCCCGGCCGGCTCCGATCCGTAGGCGATTGAGGAATGTCGTGAATCGCTTCCTTCAACCCGTCGCATTCGTCAAGAAGTTCGGGACTGACAGTCCAGTGTGGCCGCTCGATACATCGCTCAGCTACACACGTTGGCTCGCAACGCATCACTACGAGAATTTCCACGTAGCAAGCTTCCTGCTGCCCAAGAAGCTTCAACAACACTTCTTCAATGTCTATGCATTTTGCCGTTGGGCAGACGACCTCGGGGACGAGCTCGGCGACACGGCGCAGAGCCTCGAACTACTGGATTGGTGGCGGCGAGGAGTCGAAAAAATGTATGCCGGCGAGCCCTGCCACCCGGTCTTCATCGCGTTGGCGGAAAGCGTTTCGGAATACCGCCTTCCGAAGCAGCTCTTTCTCGATCTGATCCACGCTTTCGAGCAGGACCAGCGCGTACATCGCTACGAGACGTTCGACGAGTTGCTTGGCTATTGCCGCTACTCGGCCAACCCTGTGGGGCGACTGGTGCTGCGGCTATGGGGCTACTCCGACACGGAGCGAGACCGCCTCTCCGACGCTACTTGCACGGCGTTGCAACTCACCAATTTCTGGCAGGACGTTGCTCGTGATTTCCGCATCGGGCGGGTATACCTGCCACTCGAGGTGATGTGGCAGCACGGTTATTCCGTCGACTTGCTCACCGAAGATTTGCGCGACGGAAAGGCCCGAACCGCCGGCAGGGCGGTTCTGCGCGATCTGGTCCATAGAACACGGGAGTTGTTCAACGAAGGAGCACAATTGTTGGGAAAGGTTGAGCGTCGGCTTTCGGTCGATCTCAACCTCTTCACGGAGGGAGGATTAGCTGTCTTGGCGAAGATTCACGCTCAAGACTACGACACGATTCGGCAGCGTCCGAAGCTCGGAAAGCTCGATCGCGCCGGGCTGATGGTGCGATCGACCTTCAGGTGGCTCTTTCGCCGGACGCGACCTTGCCGGCAGGCGCAGCATGCTTTCCGTTAGAGATTCCTTTGTCCATTGCAAGCGCGTGGCCCGCGCCCGCGCCCGCAATTTCTTCTATTCGTTCCTGCTGCTGCCTCCAGATGAAAAAGAGGCGATGTGCGCGATCTATGCCTTCATGCGCCACGCCGACGACATCAGCGACGAAACCTCACTCAGACCAGAGGATCGTCTCGCAGGACTACAACGATGGAAGAGCGCTCTGCAGCAAGCTCTCGAAGGGCAATACGGCGACGACCCGATACTGCCCGCTTTTCATCACACCGTAAAACGCTACGAGATCCCGCCGCAGTATTTCTTTGAGCTGATCAAAGGCGTTACTAGTGACCTTGACACCAAGCGCTACCGAACGTTCGATGACCTTTACCGTTATTGCTATCGGGTAGCATCGGTCGTAGGCATGACGACCATCCATATCTTTGGCTACGAATCCGATGAGGCGCTCGAGCTCGCGGAAAAATGCGGCATCGCGTTCCAACTCACGAACATTCTTCGGGACATCCGCGAAGACGCCGAAATCGGCCGCGTCTACCTTCCGGAAGAAGAACTAGCGCAATATGACCTCAAGTCCGACGATCTGTTGGCGAACCGTCGTGGTGAACGATTTCGTGAGTTCATGGAGTTCCAGTTCAATCGCGCCAATGACTATTACCGTCAAGCCGCACCGATTCTGCGAATGGTGCGCCCCCCCTGTCGCGCTGCTCTCTGGACGATGGTTTCCATCTACCACCGCCTGTTGCAACGGATTCGGGAGACCGACTTCAACGTCTTCGACCGGCGAGCGCGCTTGAGCGATGGCGAGAAGTTGTGGATCGCTCTGCGAGCTTGCAAGCTGCGTTACTTCGGAGGAGCGCCGCCATTCCCCGCGTAAAAGTCGTCGGCGGCGGTCTGGCCGGCCTTTCTGCCGCTGTCGCACTGGGCTCGGTCGGTTTTCAGGTCGACCTTCATGAGTCACGCCCTTTTCTCGGGGGACGTGCGACGTCTTTTCCGCTTGACCCTTCCGATCCCGACTCGGAGCGGATCGACAACTGCCAGCATGTGCTGCTGCGGTGTTTTACGAATCTATTGGATTTCTATGAGCGGATCGGTGTGGCAGACAAGATCACGTTCTACGATCGATTCCATTACGTCCGCCCCGGCGGAGCCGTCGATGTACTCAAGCGCGGCTGGCTGCCGGCGCCGCTGCACCTTGCCGGATCGTTGCTGCATTTCAGAGCGCTCGACTTGAGCGACAAGTGGAGTGTCATCCGCGGTTTGCTGGCGCTATGGCGTGACGCCGACCGTACCGACCTCGAAGCGATCACGATGGGCAGTTGGCTGCGGTCAGAGCGAGCGACGGACACCTCCTATCAGCGTTTCTGGCGGCCGATTCTCGTCAGCGCCCTCAACGAAGAACCCGATCGGGCCGCGGCAAGCTGGGCTTTCCAAGTTTTTCTCGATGGCATGATGGCGGACAGTACGAGCTATGAGATGGGCGTGCCCTCGGTACCGCTCTCTGAGCTTTATTCCAGCGGGAAACGTCTGGCGCCGAGCGTGCGGACCCACACTCGTTCCACGATTGAGCGGATCGATCCAGGGAGTAACGAAGCGGATTTCTATATTTGCGCTTTGCCGTTCGAACGCGCTGCGAGCGTCCTCCCTGATCTTGACTTGCGGCTCGACAGGTTCGAGCATTCACCGATCACGGGTATTCACCTCTGGTACGATCGTCCGATCACCGAGTTACCTCACGCAGTTCTTCTGGACCGGACCTTGCAGTGGATCTTCAGAAAGTCCGACACGTACGTGCAGGCTGTCGTCAGCGCCTCTCGTTCGTTGACGGGGCTTGCACGCGGCCGGATCATCGAGCTGGCATGCAAAGAGATCCGTGAGTTCTTTCCGGCTGCGAAAACGGCCAAGCTCATGCGGTCTCATGTCATCAAAGAAGTACGAGCAACCTACTCGTCGCGTCCCGGGCTACAGGCTGATCGCCCGGGCTCAGAGACCAAGCATCGCAACCTGTTCCTCGCCGGCGACTGGACCAACACGGGTTGGCCTCCAACGATGGAGGGAGCCGTCCGCAGCGGCTACCGTGCGGCGGAATGTGTATGCCGAACTGCGGGCTTTGATGCGGCCTTCTTGAGAAAAAGACCCGACACATCGATTAACACAACCACGGCCACCAGGGAAGCTGCCGCTCCCAGGCGATTCCGAGTCAAGTCACCGAGCGGCCGGTTGGAGCAACAACTTTACGACACAAGGTGAGTCCCGCTCCGTCTCTTCGGACGGACCCTTTTCCGGCACTGCCTGTTCGACCATCTCGACATCTCGTCGTCGGCCTGATGCGACACGAATACGTCTGACTTGAAACCCCCGAGCGTCAACCGCTGGTCACCGCTCAAAGTTGTTCCCCGCCGACAAGTTCTTAGCCCGAAAATCGAGTTCCCTGGTCCATGAGAGGCCGCTCGACCGCGGCGGCTGATTGTTGGCAAGACTCCAGGATGAGGCCACACTGTGCACGGACTCGGAACGGAGGAATGTCGGAGATAGGGGTCTGTGGACACTCGCAGAAAAAAGCGCCTCTACAGGCTCTTGAGATAGGCGAGTAAATCCGCCATGCCCTGTACGCTGATGCCCTGCTCGATGTCCTCAGGCATAGGAGACACGCTTAGCGACCTCAGCGACGTGATGTTGGACCGCCGGATTGTGTCTTCCTCACCCTTGGCTCGACGGAGCGTGACCGTCTCTGGTGTTTCCGCCGCCATGACGCCCGTAATGGAGCGCCCGTCGTTGGTTTCAAGCAGATACTCTTCGTACCCCGCCTCGATGCTCTCGTTCGGAATCAGGATGTCTGTCATTAGTGTTTCCCTGTTTCGGATGACGACGCTGAGCAGGTCGGGACCGACCTCCGACCCCATGTCACCCACCCTGTGGCACTCCGAGCAGACATCCCGGAAGACCTCCCTGCCACTTTCTACGTTTCCTTCATACGCGAGAGCGGGCCGGTATTTCTCGTAGACGGCTTGCCTCTCGTTCCGCGCGGATTCGCCGAAAAGCGCTTCGGCGCGCGCTCGAATCTCTTCGTCCGCGTGCCGCAAAAGCTGACGTTGTCGGCCCCGACTAAGTGACCAGGGCTGGACCGTTTCGTTCTCAACCGCGTCAAGCAGTGCGGAGATGCCCTGCGTGTGACCGACGAGCTCTCCGATGATCGCAGTGCGCACCGGGCCCGTGTAGGAGCGCCAGTCCTCAAGCAGCGATTCGGTAGCATCGGGACCTCGGACAGCGGACAGCGTTTCAACCGCCGCCACCTGCAATCCTTCCGAGTGGGAGGGCCCGAGTAGAGCTGCGATGTCGGTTGTGTACTGTCCGGATCGATCGAGTCCCAAAGTCCGGATTGCAAAGATCCGCCCTGCTACTGGGGCAAGCGAGTCCGCCGCGATCGAGGCGGCCCTTGCGAGGATCGAGTCTACTTGAGGTTTTGCCTCCACGTCGATGCGGAGGAGCGCGTCCAGTGCGCTGGCGCGGACTGTCTCGCCAGGGTTCGAGAGGAGCGCCAACAATCCCCTCTGGGTAGCCGCGAGTCGAGGGCGCTCTTTCTCACCCTGACCGAAACCTTCTCTGAGGCCCTCCAAGACGGCTTGCCGCCACCAGTCGCCACGGACCGTGGAAGACCAGCGTACCGCCTCGACGAATTTTGCAGCTTGCACGTCTTGCTGCCTAGTCCCCGCTATGGAAGCCAAGCCGTGCAGCATGGCCCTCTTGCCTTCCGACTCCTTGCCCAGCAAATCGGTTCGCCGCAAGAGGCTGGCCAACCAGGCATCCGAATTGTCCGCCGCCGCGCTCAGCGCCGCCATCCGGAACCAGGGGCTCTCGATGTTGTCAGCCAACAATTGCTCGAGCACACGCCGGGCGCTTTGGTCCTGGAAACTGCCCAGGATGCACGCCGCCTGAAGCTGAACCTTCGCGCTCTTGTCCTGTGCCAAACGCAGAGCTTCCCGCCTCAACTCTTCCGCCGTCAGCAGGCCTTCCGCAAGCTGGAGGGCATGCTCACGGACGTTGGGTTCGGGGTCGAGCAGCGCATCCCGAACGAGGTCAGAAGAAAGTGACCCAAGCCCATCAAGCGTCCACAGGGCGTGCAGCTTGACTACCGCATTGTTCTCCCGTGCCAGTTCCTGCAGCGCCGACTCTACCAAGCGGTCACTGCGCTCAACCAGCAGCCGCTGCGCAGTCGTTCGCCACCAGCCGTTCGGATGACTCAGAGCATCGACGAGTTCCTCGGATGACGCTTCGTCCAGCTTTGGAGGCTCGTACGGTTCGGAACCCTCGTATACGATCCGATAGATCCGCCCCGCCTGAGCAGGAGGCTCAAACTCGATGTGGTCGACAATCTCCTTGGGCGCATACTCAGGATGCTCGACGACAGGCCGGTGATAGTCGACGACATACAACGCTCCATCGGGACCGGTTGTCGTGAATACCGGCCGGAACCAACTATCCGTCGAAGCCAGAAACTCGAGTCCCTCGTGTGCGCGTTTCGCGGTAAAGGTCGGGCCATCCGGCACGAGAACATCACGGTGCACGACATTATGAACCGGATCGCATGTGAACGAAGTATGCTCATAGCCTGCCGGGAAGAGACCGCCTGAGTAGATAGAGATGCCCGAGGCGGACGTGAAGCGGCCGTGCTGCGAGTCGTGTATGTACTCGGGTTCCGTCGTGATCTGAAACAGCGCCGCAGCCTTTTCATGGTCAGAGACCGACTTCATCGCCTCGGGGTTCACAAGGTAAGGATTCCGCGCCAAGTACTTCTCCTGGACGACGACGTGCCTCAAATGGTCGTTGTTCCAAACCGTAAAGCGGTTTCCCCAGGCATCGAACGCGTTGCCGAATTGCGAGTTCCCAGCCACTCGCTCTACGAGACTGTCATCAGGTCGAAAGCGGATGTCCCGCGAACGCGCATCGACGGATTTTGTTTCGGTTCGCCCCGGAAAACGGATGGGACTGCCACGGTCGCCGAACTCTTTGGCGAAGCGGACCGGGTTAGGAACGCGAGTGTAGGCGACGTAGATCCAATTGTCGATCCCGTAAAGCGGACCGTTCACTCGTAGCTGTGGATTGGTCGCCGCGAAACCAGTGAGGACGACGCTGCGTTCATCCGCCACTCCGTCCGCATCGGTGTCACTGAGAAAGAGGATGTCCGGCGCCGCCGTTACGAGAACACCGTCTTTCCAGGGCATCACGCCGTTCGGCAGCGACAGGCCTTCAGCAAAGATCGAGACCTGTTCGTAGCGTCCATCACCGTCGCGGTCTTCCAGTCTCTTGACTCGTCCCTGTGGTTCGGGATGGTACGGATAGTCTCGCATCTCGACCACGTAAAGACGGCCCTGCGCATCGAAAGCCATCGCCACCGGATCGATCACATCCGGCTCCGCTGCGACCAACTCGATGCGGAAGCTTTCAGGCAACGCAAACGTCGACAGAGATTCTTCCGGCGAATGCGGTGGGCTTTGTACGCTTCCACATCCGAGTGTCAGCAGCAGCGGTATCAAAACAAGAGATAGAGTGCAGAGCAACTTCATCGGGTGTGGCTAGATGTCACATTATAGAAACCGGTTCAGTATTGGCTACGCCGAGACGTTTTGAGCACACAACCTTTCACCTATAGGCGGCTTCTTGCGGCGACACGCCTCCTCCATCGCAGTTTCTACGAACGGCCAACGATCGATGTCGCCCCTGATCTGCTCGGCAAGGTCATTGTCCACAAACTGGCCGGCCAAGCCCTGGCGGCCCGCATTGTTGAAACCGAGGCCTATTTGGGGAAAGGCGATCTTGCAGCCCACAGCATACGGGGCCGCACCAAATCGACCCGAGTGATCTTCGGCCCACCGGGCCATGCTTACGTCTATCTCTGCTATGGCATGTACGAGTGCCTCAACCTGATCACTGAACCCGACGGGCAGGCGGGATGCGTCCTGATCCGCGCGGTCGAGCCCCTTGTGGGCATCGAGGAAATCCAGCGCCGTCGACCCAATGCGCAACGACTACGAGATTTGGCATCCGGACCCGGAAAGCTGACCCTGGCACTCGGCGTAACCCGCCTGCGGAATGAGGCTGACGTTACTCGCGGCGCATTGACCGTGCGCGCGATGCACCGGCCCAAACCGTTCGAGATAGTTACGACGACCCGTATCGGTATCTCGGTCAGCCGTGATCTTCCCTGTCGTTTCTACATCAAGGACAATGAGTTCGTGAGTAAACCCTAGCCGACCCGCGGACCGACGAAACTGCCGCAACGGACAAGATACCATGCAGGCCAGGACCATCTTCCACGTCGACATGGACGCGTTTTTTGTCTCGGTCGAGGAACTTTTTGATCCCAGTCTAAAGGGCAAGCCGGTCGTTGTGGGCGGGCTCGCCAACGAACGCGGCGTTGTTTCGGCCGCTTCGTATGCGGCCAGGAAGTACGGTGTCCACTCGGCAATGCCGCTCCGGCGCGCTTATCAGTTGTGTCCCCAGGCCATCTTCCTACCGGGACGTCCCAGCCGCTATCGCAAGTATTCAGGCAAGGTCCATCGAGTTCTGAAAAAGTTCTCTCCACGCATCGAGATGGCCTCGATTGACGAAGCCTACCTCGAAATGACAGGTACCGAACGTCTGTTGGGGCCGCCCCTCGAAGCCGGCGATCGATTGCATCAAGCTATCGCCGATACGACCCAGTTGCCATGTTCGATCGGTATTGGCACCTCACGGCTCATCGCAAAGATCTGCTCAGCAATGGCTAAGCCAAACGGCATGCTTCGTGTCATGCCGGGGGCGGAAGCAGCTTTCCTCGCGCCGCTCGACATCCGCAAGATTCCCGGCGTCGGCAAAGTCACCGAGAGAGGCTTTCGAGAAAGAGGCGTTCACAAGATCGGTCAACTCACGGATCTCGGTGAAGACTACCTAGAGAAAACCTGGGGGCAGACCGGCTTGGCGTTGGCCGGCAAAGCACAAGGTCGCGACGCCGGCGCCTGGTTTCAGACTGAGATCGGAGACTCGGACTACCCGAAATCCATCAGCCACGAGACGACGTTTTCCCAGGATACCGCCGACGTCAAACTCCTCGAATCAACGCTGGCGAAACTCTCGCAAATGGTGGGCCGCCGGCTGCGCGAGCACAGCCTCTACGGACGCACGATCCAGATCAAGCTTCGGTATAAAGACTTTTCCACTTACACGCGCGCCATCTCTCTTGATGAAGCGACACAGCTCGATACAGTGATTCTCGAAACGACGAAATCACTGTTTCGCCGAAACTGGAAGCGCCGTCAGCCGATCCGGTTGCTCGGTGTTTATGTTTCCGGATTGGAGGAAACCGAGGGACAGCTCGACCTACTCGAAGATGGCCGCAAGCACAAGTGGAGCCGCGCCCTTGAGGCGGTTGATTCCCTGCGGGATCGCTTCGGGGAAAGCAGCGTAGGGCTTGCCTCCGCCATGGGCCACGGACGCCAGGAGCGCGTTCATGAGAACCCGGCAGGCCTGCCGGGTAAGACCGGATATCAGGATGAAGAAGAGTAGATACCGGAGCTGTTTATGCCGCAGTTCCACCACGAACGGATACGGTCTCTGAGAACCTGAACGCGGGCTCGATCAGCCCGCCTTATCGAGGACAGTGAGACTGAGATTGTGGTTCTCGACCATCTCCTTGGTTAGGAGGAAACCCTTGACCTGCTTCTTGGAAGGCAGGTAGTACATCAGATCGAGCATCATCTCTTCGAGAATCATTCGCAATCCGCGGGCGCCTACCTTGCGCTGCAGGGCCAAGCTGGCGATTGCTTCCAACGCATCCGAATCAAAATTGAGCTGGATATTCTCGAATTCAAAAAGCTTCTGATACTGCTTGACGAGCGAGTTCTTCGGGCGTGTCAAGATCTCGACGAGCGCGTCTTGGCTCAAATCACTGAGAACCGTGTTCACCGGCAGACGACCCACAAACTCGGGAATGAAACCATGGCGGATGAGATCCTGCGGCTGCACCTGCGCCAGTAATTTGGCATCGCGCTCTCCCTGGTCAAGTTTCGACGGGGTTGTGGAAATCTCTTTCGGTTCCGAAGAAGACCGGAACCCGACGACACAATGGTTCAGACGCCGCGCAATCACTTTCTCGAGTCCGACGAAGGTCCCGCCGCAGATAAACAGGATATTCGTGGTGTCGACGGGTGTGAATTCCTGGTGGGGATGTTTGCGGCCACCCTGCGGCGGTACGTTGGCCACGGTTCCTTCGAGGATTTTGAGGAGCGCCTGCTGTACACCTTCACCGGAAACGTCGCGAGTGATGGAGGGGTTCTCGTCCTTCCGACTGAGCTTGTCGATTTCATCGATATAGATAATGCCCTGCTGGGCGCGTTGCACGTCGCCATCGGCGGCTTGCAGCAGCTTGAGGATGATGTTCTCTACATCCTCTCCCACGTACCCTGCTTCGGTGAGCGTCGTTGCATCGGCGATGGCGAATGGAACCTCGAGGATCCTCGCCAATGTCTGCGCCAGCAGCGTCTTGCCGGTTCCGGTCGGCCCGATCAACAGAATGTTGGATTTCTGCAACTCCACATCGCTGTTGCTGCGCTGCTTTGTCATGAAGACGCGCTTGTAGTGGTTGTAAACGGCTACAGCAAGCTTCTTTTTCGCCTTTTCCTGCCCAACAACGTATTGGTCGAGGCGCTCCTTGATTTCCTGAGGTTTGAGAAGCGTGAAGACATTGGGTCCGGGCTGCTCGCGACGGTCATCCTCAAGAATCGAGTTGCAAACCGCCACACACTCGTCGCAGATGTAGGCTTTGGGATAGTCACCCGGAGTGGAAATCAACTTGCCGACCACTTCTTGCGTCTTGTGGCAAAAAGAGCAACGCAGGGTTTCTTTCGGCCCGTTTGGCTTCACCAGTGTCTCCTTCTCAAGGACAACAAATCTGTCCCGGCGCAACCCACCTCAATTATCACCCAACACCTAGCGTATGGCAATGCCCCGCCTTAGCCGCAATCCCCAGGCGAGAGGGCAATCCCCAGGCGAGAGGGACAACCGATTCGCAGTTTGGATCATCGAGTGATTCACCGGTCATCCCGGCCTTGCCGAGTGTTTTCTTCCTCGAAGGCAACAATGTCAACGCGCTTGACCTTCTATAGAACCTGTAAAGCAATCAGCAAGCGTAGCCGCTCCTGCGGGAAGGTACAGACCGCATCCTGATAGCGTCACAGAGGCCGGAAACCTGCTGTGATAAGGTGACGACCATGTCGAGGAGATTGCCCCCGGACTCCAGGTTCTCTCATTCGTCACGACGGCGTGGATTGTCAACGAGTTCCCCATCCACTCCGGGCAGGGGTTCTCCTTTTCCTCGTCGACCCTCGAACAGTGCGGCTTGGAGGATCATTCGGACAAGGTCGCGCTGCTCCATTTCATGATGACCGACTTTCCGAAATGATCCGCTTTCTCCGGTGTGTTTGCGGGGGCGAAAAATCGAACAAGCATGCTCACGTAAGCGCGGGCATTCGAGACCGAATATGTCGAGACGATGGGTGATTCTTCGCAGGGCAGCAATCCTGGCCGTCTTTTTGAACCCTGTCTTGGGACTCGCGCAACTCCCCTCGCCTGAATCGCATTTCGGCCATCGGATGGGGGAGGCAAAGACACTCGTCGAGTGGAGTGAGGTGGTTCACTATTTCCAATTGCTCACGGAGGCGAGCGATCAAGTCAGAGTGACGGAACTGGGGCGTTCGACCGAGGACCGGCCCTTCATCCTGGTGACGATCGCGGATACCGAAACCCTGGCGGACCTGCCGCGCTATCAGCGGATGCAGGCTCAGTTCGCCGACCCGCGCAGCGTCAACGACGAAGAAGCCGAAAGTCTGGTCGAACAGGGCAAGACCGTTGTCCTGATTACCTGCTCGATCCATTCCACAGAGGTGGCATCAACGCACACCGCCATGGAATTCACCCACAAGCTGCTGACCGAGAATACGCCGCGACACCGGGCGATTCTCGAAAACACCATTTTCTTGTTGGTTCCGTCGCTGAATCCCGACGGTGTGGACAAGGTCGCCCGCTGGTACAAACGCTATCTCGGAACACCCTATGAAGGTGCCCCGATGACGGAGCTGTACCAAAAGTACGTCGGACACGACAACAATCGCGACTGGTACATCTTCAGTCAGGATGAGACGCGCTTGATGATCGAACGCGTGCACAACGTCTGGAGGCCGCAAGTGGTCTATGACGTTCATCAAATGGGCAGCAATGGAGCACGAATGTTCGTGCCGCCATGGAGTGACCCGATCGATCCGAACATTGACCCGCTGATCGTGCAGCAAGTGAATCAGATGGGCATGGGCATGGCCGCAGATTTGACAGCCGCCGGGAAGACGGGTGTGGTGGTCAACGCTATCTATGACTACTTCACGCCGGCGAGGCACTACCAGAGCTATCACGGCGGGTTGCGGCTTTTGAGCGAATCTGCGAGTGTCCGCTACGCGACGCCTATCGATGTTCCGTATTCCTCACTGACGACGAGCGCCAGAGGGTACAACGCTCAGGTTCGGAGCTGGAACTTCGTTGAACCCTGGCCGGGAGGCCAGTGGACGCTGCGTGACATCATCGACTACCAACTGATCGCCTTTGAATCCTGCCTCTATCAAGCGGCGACACGTCGACGGGTCCTGTTGCGGAACTTCCGGCGCATTTCCCAGCGTGTGATCCGCAGAAATCACGGCCGGTCGTTCCTTTTGCCGCGCGACCAACATGACCCGAGCGCGCTGCATCGGCTACTGGCGACCCTGGAGTTCGGCTTGGTGGAGATCCATCAGGCACGACGGCCGTTCGAGGCTCTGGACCGTTCGTTCGATGCTGGTGACTACGTGATTCTGCTCGATCAACCCTATGGGGCCTTCGCGCGAACGCTGCTCGAAAGCCGGAATTATCCGGAACTGCGGGAATACCCGGGCGGTCCGCCGGTGCGCCCTTACGATGTGACGGCGCACAGCCTTCCGCTGCTGATGGGCGTCCAAGTGTTCGAATCGACGGAACCTTTGGAGGCGGACTTGAAACCGGCTTGGCCATTGCAAGCGCCAAGAGGAAGCGTCGGGAGAAGTTCGGTGGTGGCTTTGTCACCGGACAACACACGCTCCTGGACAGCGGTCAACCGTATTCTCAAGGCAGGAATGGACGTTTATCGCGACACGACGGATGGCACGTTCTACATACCAAGGCACGAGTCGCTGCGTGGGATGCTTGAAGACGTTGCCAACGAGTTCGGATTGATCTTCCGTCCAGCGAGCCCGACCTCGACGCGCCGGAGACGCATGGAGCAGCCCCGCGCAGGTCTCTATCAGGGCTTTGTACCTTTGATGGATGAAGGCTGGACCCGGTGGGTGCTGGAACATTACGAATTTCCCTACGAATCCGTCGGGAACGCAAGGCTACAGGCGGGCGATCTCAACAGCGATTTCGATGTGATCATTTTGCCGGATGCCCGGCCGCGCACTCTGCACGGGGGCTATCTGCCAGGAGCGTTGTACCGTGGAGCGCCGGCGCCACCGGAGTTCACGGGCGGGATCGGCACAGCGGGAGCGACGGCGCTACGGGAGTTCATTGTTCGCGGCGGCACCCTGCTGGCGTTCAACCGAGCCTCGCAATTCGCCATTGACCGTCTGGGAGCCCCTGTGCGGAACGTGCTGTCGGGATTGGATTCTTCTCGATTCTATGTGCCGGGAGCGTTGCTCAATGTGACGGTCGATACGTCTCATCCGTTGGCGTTCGGACTGCGCACTCACGAAGCAGCATGGTTTGAATCGGGACCCGCTTTCGAAATCACCGGGGTCCCTTCAGATGATGCCGTTGCGGTCATGCGGTATCTACAGAAGGACCTGCTGGCATCGGGTTGGCTATTGGGTGAAGGCTATCTGGCCGAGCAGGCAGCGGTGCTCGATGTTCCGGTGGGCAACGGGCATCTGGTGCTGTTTGGGATCCGCCCGCAGTACCGAGCCCAGCCGAACGTTACTTTCAAGATGCTCTTCAACGGCCTACATTACACGGCGCCGTAAGAATTCAAAGTTGTTGCTCAAAGCGATTTTGTTTTGTCGTGAACTACTTCAACTACTTCACTGAAATCGAGGAACATTTCCAGCGAGCGCGGGGCTCGGGTTTGTTCCTGCTGTCGCCGCTGGATTGGGCGATGATCGAGACCTGGAAGGAATCGGGAGTGCCACTGGATGCGGTCCACAAAGGAATCGAACGCTCCTTCGAGAAGTGGCGCGCCCGCAGGCGGAAGACACGCATGATCAATTCACTCGCGTACTGCGCCCAGGAGGTGCTCACAGCGGCGCGGGAGATCGAGGAGCCAAGGAACGCGTCAACAGGCCGACGACAACCGGAGTTCGATCCCGAAGAGTTGGCTTTATATTTCCGTCGGAACGCGGACGAGATCGAAGCAAAGCGAGTTCCCGAAAGGTACCGCGAAATCTATGAGGAAACCGCGAAGTCGCTACGCTCGCTGGCCGAAGCGGGGGAACAGGACAATCTGGGGGACTTCGAAGCCGTCGAACAGCGGCTGACGGTGCTTGAAGAGCGCCTGATTGCGGCCGCGCGTCAGCAGCTTAGCGAGGAGCAGCTTGTCGAGGCGCGGCAGGACATGGAAGGGCGCCTTGCGCCCTATCGCGGCAAGATGACAGCAGGGCAACTGGCGCTGTTCGAAAAGCAATACCTCGATCGGAAGTGTCTGGAAACTTTCGGCTTACCGCGATTGAGTCTGTTCTATTTCTGACACTCGTGCAGTCCTCCCCAGCGAATACAACCGATGAGGTGAACCTGCGAGCCGGCGCCGTATGGCGCGGCTACTTGGCAGCAGGCCGAACTGCGTGTTTCATAGGACCGATTCGCAGACCATCGCACGAACGGCGCCCACTCCTGGCAAGAAAGGCAGGTCAGGGCTTGCCGCGGGCCTTACCAGGCTTGGCCGCAGGATCATTCCGGCCAGGCAGAGGACGGGTCGTTGGTATCAGGGAATGGGAGAAACTTGCAGGCGGTTCCTTAGGCAGGCTGCCGAGGTGTTCGTTGACATAGACGACGAACTCCTGCATCTGGCGCTGTATCTCTTCCATCTTTTCCCGCATGTTGAGGATGATTTCGACGCCGGCGAGGTTGACTCCGAGGTCGCGGGTGAACGAGAGAATGACTTCGAGCCGTTCCATGTCTGCATCTGTATAGAGACGCGTGTTGCCATCGGTCCGCGACGGCTTGAGCAGGCCTTCTCGCTCGTACAGCCGCAAGGTTTGGGGATGCAGATCAAAGCGGTCGGCGACGACCGAGATCGTGTAGGCTCCCAAGGTTTTCTTTTTGCGGGCCATGGCGCACATTATTCAAAGAGAACGTTGCGCGGGTCTTCGGGGTTCAGGTTAGCAAACTCTTTCATCATTGCCTTCGAGGCCTCGTCCGGCACTTCGGGAACGACAATCCTGACCTCGACAAACTGGTCGCCTGTACGATTCGTCCTCGGGTTGAGCACGCCTTTCTCTCGCAGACGAAAACGCTTGCCGGAACTGGTCGCGGGCGGTATCTTCAGACGCGCCTTGCCGGCGATGGTCGGAACCTCGATGCTTCCGCCCAGGATGGCCTCAGGAATCGTGATCGGAACCCGCACGTGGATGTCGTCGCCCTTGCGCTCGAAGACCGCGTGGGAACTGACCCGCGTGATAATGTACAGATCGCCGGCCGCGCCACCCCGTTGGCCGGCGTTGCCTTTAGCGGGCACGCGCAGCCGCGAACCGTTCTGCACGCCGGGCGGGATGCGTACTTCCACTGTCTCAGTGCGGTGCAGCCGACCTTCCCCGCTGCACTTGGGACAAACGTCCCGCAGTTGCCCCGAGCCCTGACAGCGAGGGCAAGCGAGATTAAAACGCATCGCTCCGACGGTCTGAGAGACTTGACCGGAGCCCTGACATTGCTTGCAAGCAATCGTGCCCTGGCCAATGTTCCCCATGCCGCGGCACTGTGGACAGGGTTCGTGACGGGCTACGTTGAGCCGGAGCGTGGCTCCTTTGATCGCATCCCAAAAGTCAATATCGACGCTGTACTCGAGGTCTTCTCCTGGTTGAGCCTGGGCCGCCGTCTGTTTCTGGTCCTGACGGAAGAATTGCGAGAAAAGATCGGACAAGCCGCCGCCCCACGGTCGGCCCCGATTCGATCCTGCTGCTTCTCCGCCCGCCGCTCGGGCAAAATCGGAGAAGTCGAAACCGGAAAAATCAAAACCACCCGGTCCATGACCTCTGCTCCCCGGATACGTTCCGGGTTCGGAATAGAAGCCGTACTGGTCGTACATCTCGCGCTTCTTCTGGTCTCCCAGGATTCCGTACGCCTCCTGAATGGACTTGAATTTCTCCTCGGCGAAGCTGTCCCCTGGGTTGACGTCGGGGTGGTACTTCCGGGCAAGACGGCGGTACGCTTTGCGGATCTGATCCGGGGAAGCGTTCTTTGGGACTCCCAGCGTCTTGTAGTGATCTTTCTGATCAGTTCCCGGCACGTTGTCTCCCGGACACGCACACGAAGAGGCTGCATGGGCAGCAACCCCTCGGATCAACACGCGGGAACGCAGCCATCAGGCTGTTCCTCACATGCGCGGCCGATGGGCCGGTGGCCGTTCAAGAACTCTTCGGTTTGTCATCCACATCGACGAACTCCGCGTCGACAACATCCTCCTTCTTCTCTTCGCCACCGGTTCCGTTTGCGCCATCGTCCGACGTGGCCCCCTCGGACGGCGCGCCGGCTGACTGGTACATCGCCTCGGCGAGCTTGTGGCTGGCCTGTGTGAGGTTCTCGATGGCGCGATTGATCTCGGCCGCATCGCCCTGCTGCACCGCTTTCTTGGTTTCCTCGATGGCGGTTTCGATCTGCTTGGCGTCTTCCTCGCTGATCTTTGAGCGATGCTCTTTGAGCGTGCTTTCCGTGCTGTAGATCATCGCGTCCGCTCGGTTGCGCGCCTCGGCTTCATCGCGCATCTTCTGGTCGTCAGCGGCATGGCTTTCGGCGTCGGCAGCCATCTTTTCGACTTCATCCTTCGACAGACCCGACGAGCTGGTGATCGTAATTTTCTGTTCCTTGCTGGTCGCCTTGTCCTTCGCCGAGACATTAAGAATGCCGTTGGCATCGATGTCAAACGTCACTTCGATCTGCGGGACGCCGCGAGGAGCGGGAGGGATGCCCACAAGCTGGAAGACGCCCAGCAAACGGTTATCCGAGGCCATGGCGCGTTCGCCCTGATAGACCTTGATCTCCACTGAAGTCTGACTGTCCGAGGCGGTTGAAAAGATCTCGCTCTTGCGCGTCGGGATGGTCGTATTGCGGTCGATCAATTTGGTGAAGACTCCGCCCAACGTTTCAATACCGAGCGAGAGCGGAGTCACGTCGAGCAGCAGCACGTCTTTGACGTCGCCTCCCAAGACACCACCCTGGACGGCCGCGCCGATCGCCACGACTTCATCCGGGTTCACGCCCTTGTGAGATTCCTTGCCAAACAACTCTTTGACCATTTCCTGAACGCGCGGAATGCGAGTCGATCCGCCGACCAGCACCACTTCGTCGATTTGATTCGGAGTGACGCCGGCATCCGCCATCGCCTGCTTGCAGGGCACCAGCGTACGGCGCAACAGCGGCGCCATCATCTGCTCGAGGTGAGCCCGCGTCAGCTTGAGCTGCAGGTGCTTGGGCCCACTCGCATCGGCCGTGATGAACGGCAGGTTGATCTCGGATTCGAGCAGCGTTGAAAGATCCATCTTGGCCTTCTCGGAGGCTTCCTTCAGGCGCTGCAACGCCATCTTGTCACCAGACAGGTCGATGCCGTGCTCCTTCTTGAACTCGTCGATAATCCACTCAATCAGAACCTGATCGATGTTGTCGCCGCCAAGGTGCGTATCGCCGTTCGTGGCCTTGACCTCGACGACACCTTCGCCGACTTCCAAGATCGAAATGTCAAACGTGCCGCCGCCAAAGTCGTAGACAGCAATCGTCTCGTTCGTCTTCTTGTCAAGCCCATAGGCCAGGGCGGCCGCGGTGGGCTCGTTGATGATGCGCTGAACATCGAGACCCGCGACCTTACCAGCGTCCTTGGTGGCTTGACGCTGGGAGTCGTTGAAGTAAGCCGGCACGGTGATTACCGCTTCTGTCACCTTCTCGCCCAAGAAAGATTCGGCGGCTTCCTTGAGCTTGGTAAGCGTCATGGCCGAGATCTCCTGCGGCGTGTGCTCCTTGCCCGCGGCGACGATCTTCACGACATCGGAGCCCCCAGAGAGTTCGTACGGTACGAGCTTGGACTCTTCACGGACCTCGCCAGGCCGGCGGCCCATAAATCTCTTGATCGAGAAAATCGTGTTTTCGGGGTTCGTGACTGCCTGACGCTTCGCGGCTTGTCCCACCAGGCGTTCGCCGGTTTTTGTGAAAGCAACCACTGACGGCGTGGTCCGGCCCCCCTCCTGGTTGGGGACGACGCTGGGTTGTCCCGCCTGCATGACGGCGACTACCGAGTTGGTCGTTCCCAGGTCGATGCCAATGATCTTGCCCATGATGATTCTCCTTATCGGCTTCGGACTTGTTTCCGAAGTCTCAACCACACTGCTGAACTGATTACGAGTGGTTCCTTAGCATACGATCATTATTTAACTTTAGTGTTCAATTGTCAAGTCAGATCAGTTCCCTGTCAACGCAATAAGAATGTTGCCCCTTCTCAGCATGGCTTCCTTTTGCGGTAAACGGAACGAGCCCCGGAGGGCGACGGGAGCCACGGCGAAGGCTGAGCTGCGAGCATTTTCCTGGGGGAAGCGGGATTCTGTGCACTTTTCCGGGATTTCCAGCGAGTTGCCGTCGCGGCGGACGGCCGCCGTCCCAGCGAGCGCCGCGCCTAGGGCAAGTCGATCTGGATGATTCCCGACATCCTGTCTTCATGCCACGCCGGCCGGGACGGAAAAAGACTGAAGGGCTTCAGTACCTTAGTGAAAGGAACATTCTCGTTGGCCTACCACGGGAACTTCTCCCATTGTACCGACAGCCAGATCAGTTCCCTGATCTGGATCATTCGTGATGAGTACCTTTCCATCAATATCATCAGAAGTGTTCTCGGGCTTCGGCCCAGAAACCGTTTCCAGACACTGATCGCACGTTCAGCAAGCCCGTCAGGTTGACGAGGCTATAATTCGTGGCACTGGGCCGGTTCAAAGCGATGCCAGCGGCTGTCGCTTTGGCCATCCTACTCAGATCCGCCGGGTACGGGGTTTTTCTCACCGGACCGTTGCATGCAGGCGCTTCTTGCTGCTCTATGCCATCACCGAACGCCGGAAGCTCAGGAGCGGTCTCGCTGACTTCGCCGCGAATGCCGCGCGGGCCGGAGTCAACCTGCTTCAGATTCGCGAGAAGGATCTGCCTGATGCGCAACTGTACAAACTTGTGAGCGCCGCCATCGCCCGAACGCGGACGACCCAAGTCCGGGTTCTCGTCAATGGGCGTCCGGACATCGCTGTCGCCGCTCGAGCACACGGAGTTCATCTGCCTTCGGACGGGCTATCGGTCCCTTCCGTCCGCAAAATCACTCCGCCGGGCTTCCTGGTCGGCGTATCCTGTCACAAGGTTGACGAGGTCGAGCGGGCGGCAAGTGAGGGCGCCGACTTCGCCGTTTTCGGACCGGTCTTCGACACCCCTTCGAAACGAGGCTTCGGCCCGCCTGCCGGCCTCTCTGAACTCGAACGGGTCTGCACTGCCGTCCGAATGCCGGTACTCGCGCTGGGAGGCGTGACGTCCGCGAATGCCCGATTGTGCATCGAAGCCGGCGCGGCCGGCCTAGCGGGCATCGGACTCTTTCAGTCGGCACGATCACTCGGAGCGCTGGTCAGGGATCTGAAAGCGATTCGGAAGAAAGACTCTGTGGCAGAATAATCGCCTATGTCAACGTTCTCGATAGCAGTGATTCCCGGCGATGGCGTGGGGCTGGAAGTCATGCCCGAGGCCAGGAAAGTCCTCGATCTGGTGTCTGCGCGATACGATGTCGAGTTCGAGCACACCGAATTCGATTGGGGAACGGACTACTACTTCCAACATGGCTACATGATGCCGGAAGACGGCATCGACCTACTGCGGCCCTTCGACGCCATCTTGCTGGGCGCGGTGGGCCATCCCGACGTGCCCGACCACGTCACGCTCAACGGTCTGCTCTTGCCGATCCGACGCAGCTTCGACCAGTACGTTTGCGAACGGCCGGCCAGGCTTTACCCGGGAGTCCCATCGCCGCTCGCCAACCCGGGTGAGATCGACATGGTGATCGTGCGGGAGAACACCGAGGGCGAGTACTCGCAAGCCGGCGGCTTCGTTTACAAGAATCTAGCTGACGAAGTGGCAGTACAAACGTCAATCTTTACACGTCACGGGGTGGAACGGATCATCCGTCACGCTTTCGGGTTGGCTCGCAAACGGAATCGCCGGAAGCATGTGACGTCGATTACCAAGTCAAACGCACAGGGTTACAGCATGGTGCTGTGGGACCGCGTTTTCGCGGAAGTATCCAGCGACTACGGCGATGTCGAGACGGAATCGCTGCTGGTCGATGCGGCGGCGATGAACTTTATCCGCCGCCCGCACACTTTCGATGTGGTGGTCGGGTCGAATCTGTTCGGCGACATTCTCAGCGACATTTCAGCCATGATCACCGGTAGCATGGGGTTGGCGCCGAGCTCGAACGTCAACCCGTCCCGAGAAGCGCCCTCGATGTTCGAACCCGTTCACGGCTCTGCGCCGGACATTGCCGGTCACGGGATCGTGAATCCCATCGCCATGATCCTGAGCGCTGCGATGATGCTCGATTTCCTGAACGTTGCGGATGCCGCACGAGTTGTCGAGAATGCCGTGTCCGCAGTGCTTAGCGAAGGCAAGGTGCTACCACGTGATCTCGGCGGTGAGGCGTCGACCAGCGGAGTCACCGCCGCGGTTCTCGACAAACTGCGGCAGTAAATGCTTCGAGTCAGGCTGCTTCAGCTACCAGGCGTTGCAGGCTCCTGGCGCAAATCGTACTTCCCTTGAACTTGTCGCCGCCTGGGCCGCCCCAGTGCGTTTCGAGGCTGACCATACCCGTATAACCGTCGCGAACCATCGCGGACAGTTGCCCGGTCCAATCGACTTCCCCGGCTCCGACGTCTCCCCAATTCATCCGATCGCTGCCCGGGGGGAGCACGCCGTCCTTGGCATGCACATGCAGAATACGATGTGCCGCGAGGCGGCCATAGCCGTCCGGGTAAGGGACTTCACCGGCAATGTAGCAGTTCGCGGGGTCCCAGACGAGTCCGAAGCTCGGATGTTGGATGGCGTCGAGAATCGGGGCTGATTCCGAGGCCGTGGCGATGTTGCAGGCGTGTTCGTTCTCCAAACCGATCTTCACCCCGGCCGCGGCGGCTTTCTCGACGGCGCCTTGCAGGGCCTCAATGATGCGCGAAGTGATCTTCTCAGGCTCCACCGTTCGCCAAAAGCTGAACACCCTCACAATCGGCGCTTCGAAAATATTCGCCAACTCCAGGGAGCGCTCAAGAATACGGGGCTGATCGTCGTAAGTGTGTGCAGAGTGAAAGGCGTCCTGCTCGAAACGATGATCGATGTCGCCTCCGTTCGGCAACGTGCACTTGAAGACCGGTGAAGCGATCGAGACCACCTGGAGGCCGAACTCCTGGGCCAAGTGCTCGACTTGACGAATCTCCTCGTCGTTCATGTCGACGATGTTCTTGTTCCAAATGGTGCGCAACTCGAGAGCGGGAATGCCCATTTCGACAGCGGTCCGGCAGATTCTCTCGAAGTCCTGGGTGAATTCATCGGTAATAACAGCTATGGGAAAGTTCGCCATAGGCGACAGTGTAGCCCATCGACCGCAGCACCTTCCCCCTCGGAACCGGCCGCCATGTACCGCGAAATGGCGTAACCCCACTGCCAGAGGCGGCTGACCTGCATTACTCACCACCCGACGGTCGAAGCACACGATACGACCGCCATGACTTCGCTTTTCCTTCGCAACGCTTGCTTGCCGTGCTCAACGTACTGTTCAAGTACGCCTGCGCGCGCCAAGCGGCTCGCGCCTTTTTCCTCTGCCCGGCTTGCGCCTAGTCCTGACGGCCCTCTCACGCACTTCGCCTCGCCGCGTGGTGAGAAATGCAGGCTAAGATGAGTGGCCCCGACTGAGAAGTCGGGTTGAACAACAAGAATCCGAGGAGGAACATCATGGCGAGAGGCTACGGTAGGTCAAGTGATTTTGAAGACAGGTTTGAGCGTTTTGCGGGCGGCGCTTCCAGGAACATCGTCCGTATCGCGATTGTGATTGTCGTATTGCTTGTGCTGGTGAACTCGGTCGCGACGATCGGCGCCGGTGAGCGCGGCGTCGTATTCAGCAAGTTCGGCGGAGTACAGGACACGGTGCTCGACGAAGGCTGGCGGTTCAAGGTTCCCTTCGTGCAGGACATCATTCCCATCGACGTGAAGATCCAGAAGTCGGAGACAGCGGCATCAGCGTCGTCGAAAGACCTGCAGATGGTTTCCTCGACGATTGCCGTCAACTATCACGTCAACCCCAACGCAGCAAACAAGGTTTATCAGGATGTCGGACTTTCGTACAAGGAGAGAATCATCGATCCGGCCGTGCAGGAATCGGTGAAGGCGGCCACGGCGCAGTTCACCGCCGAGGAACTGATCACGCGGCGAGGTGAGGTCTCGATTCAGATCAAGGAAATGCTCAGCCAACGCCTGCTCGCACACAATATCGTGGTTGACGAATTCAACATCGTCGACTTCAGTTTCTCAGCCGTCTTCAACGAAGCGATTGAAGCCAAACAAACCGCCGAGCAGTCGGCTCTCAAGGCGCAGCGGGACTTGGAGCGCGTCAAGATCGAAGCCGAGCAGCAAATCACGGCCGCGCGCGCCGAAGCGGAAGGCCAGCGGCTCCAGCGAGAGACCATTTCCGAAGAGATCCTCCAGCTACGAGCCATCGAGAAATGGGACGGGCATCTGCCGCAAGTCACCAGCGGCGGCACGCCGTTCATCGATTTGAAGGCCATGCGGGGCGGAGCTTGACATTCTGGTAAACTCCCTGATTGCCGCGGGCCGCACGGAGTTCGTGCGTGTTGCAGCACTTGTGCGCCGACAAGCTCCCGATCTGCGCCAAGGAGGACCATATGGGTCGACCAGTAACTCTGTTCACTGGGCAATGGGCGGATTTGACGTTGGAAGTCCTGGCCGAGAAGGCAGCAGGCTGGGGATACGACGGTCTCGAGCTCGCCTGTTGGGGCGACCACTTGGACGTCGCTCGAGCCGCGAAGGATCTCAACTACTGCAAGCATCAGAAGGCGATTCTCGCCAAACATGATTTGAAGCTGTTCGCCATTTCCAATCACCTGGCCGGGCAGTTGGTTTGCGACCCGAACCATGACGACCGTTCCGACGCCTTCGCACCGGCCGCCTGCAGCGGTGACGCCGAGAAGAAACGTGCATGGGCGGTGGAGTCGATGAAAGACTCGGCGCGCGCCGCCAAGAATCTGGGGCTGAAGGTCGCCAACGGATTCACCGGTTCATCGATCTGGCATCTGCTATACAGTTTTCCGCCGGTGTCGGAAAAGACGATCGAAGAGGGCTTCCAGTACTTCGCCGAGATGTGGAACCCGATTCTCGACGTGTTCGACGAGTGCGGGGTGCGTTTTGGACTTGAAGTGCATCCGACGGAGATCGCCTTCGATATCGTCACCGCCAAGCGCGCCATCGAAGCGGTAAACGGCCGTGAAGCTTTCGGCTTCAATTTCGACCCGAGCCATCTGCACTGGCAGGAGGTCGACCCCGTTCGCTTCCTGACCGAGTTTTCCGACCGCATCTACCACGTGCACATGAAGGACGCGGCGCTCCAGCTTGACGGACGGGCCGGCATTCTCGGATCGCACCTCGACTTCGGCCACCCCGAGCGCGGCTGGGATTTCCGTTCGCTCGGTCACGGCGGTGTTGATTTCGAAGAGATCATCCGAACGTTGAATCACATCGGCTATACCGGCCCGCTGTCGATCGAGTGGGAAGACAGCGGCATGGAACGCGAGCACGGCGCGCAGGAAGCATGCGAGTTCACGAAGGGCGTCGATTTTGCGCCCTCAAGTCTGGCCTTCGACGCAGCCTTCGGGGAGTAAAGCCCTATGAACTCGATTACGCGCAGGTCACTATTGGGCACGGCTGCCCTAAGCGTGCTGGCGTCACGTCTTCCCGCAGCCGAGCTCTCCGACTTCAAGCTCGGCGTCACCACTGATGAAATCGACGAGGACCTCCGCGCCGCCATCCAATTTCTCAAGCGTTTCGACCTCAAGTACGCCGAGATCCGCGGGCTCTGGGGGAAGTACAACACCTCGCAGCCCATAAAAAAGATCCGCCACGCCAAGAAACTTCTCGACGAAAACAGCATCCATGTCTGCATCCTCGATACCGCTTTCTTCAAGGTCCCGCTGCCGCCGGAAACCGCCGCGGGCAACCGCGAGCTCGACGAGCAATGGGCGCTGCTCGACCGCGCGATTGAACGCGCCGGCATCCTCGGCACGGACAAGATCCGCACTTTCGCATTCCGGCATCCCAGGGGCGGCAAACCCGACGAGTCTCTCTACCCCCGCATCGCCGCATTGCTGACCGAGGCCACGCGACGTGCGAAGAAAGCGGGTTTCCGTCTGGCCCTCGAGAACGTCGGCGGCAGCCATGTTTGCACTGCCGCCCATCTCTCCCGGATGCTCGAAGCCGTCCAGGACGATGCCTTCGGAGCCATCTGGGAGCCGAACAACTCAGCCCGTTCGGGTGGCACGTCATTTCCCGAAGGTTACCGCCTCATCGACCCCAAACGCATCTTCCATGTCCATCTGCGCGACTACTGCCGGACATCCTCCGGCAAGTACGAGTGGTGCGGTGTGGGACAGGGCGACTTCGACCACGTCGGGCAACTGCGGGCGCTGCTCAAGGACGGCTATCAGGAAACCCTCTCACTTGAAACCCACTTCACGATCGACGGCAGCAAGGCCAAGGCGAGCGAGTTTTCGATCCAAGGATTGCTGGCCGCCATCGCGAAGGCCTAGCCTGAGCCGTTGCCGGAATAGGCGTTGAAGACATATTGGAGCAGCATGCGCTGGGTGTTGAAAAAAGAGCCGTTGAGAGCGATCGCCGAGCGCATTACGAGAGCATAGTCTTCGGGACGTTCGTAATAGAGCGGAAGGATGACTTTTTCGAGCTTCTCATAGATCGAATCAGCGGCGGCTTTCTCAGCGCCGGCGTCCTCCTCGATCGACCATCCGGTGACGCCTTCGAGGTGTCCTTCGATCCACCAGCCGTCGAGGATGCTCAAGCTCGGCACGCCGTTGAGAGCGGCCTTCATACCGCTCGTCCCCGAGGCCTCGCGCGTCTTCTCAGGCGTGTTCAGCCAAAGATCGACACCGCTGGTAATCAGTCCGCCCCAATAGTAGTTGTAGTTTTCGACGTAGATGACCTTGACGGCATCCTTGAGCTTCTCGGCGGCTTCGAAGACCCTTCGGATCAACTGCTTGCCTGTCTCATCCCTCGGATGCGCCTTGCCACCATACACGATCTGCAAGGGGCCGACCTCATCGACAAGCTCCTTCAAGCGTTCTGTGTCATGGAATAGCAGGTCCGCGCGTTTATAGCCCGTGGCTCGTCGAGCAAAGCCGATCGTGAAGATATCCCCGTCAAGGTCGACGCCCTGGGTCTCCCGAATGGCGCGGAACAAATCGCGCTGGGCTCGATCGTGAGCGGATTGAATCTCGCTCAGTGCGATGTTGATGCTGTAGCGCAGGTAGATATTGTCGCGCCGCCATTCCGGGATCTCGCGGTCGAACAACTCCCGCATCGGCGGTGACACCCAGGTCGCCGCGTGGACGCCGTTGGTCAAGGCCTTGATGCGGTAGTTGGGGAACATCGTGCGTGACACCTGACCGTGCTTCATCGCCACACCATTCACGTAGCTCGAGTGATGGAGCGCGAGGTGAGTCATGTTCAAATGGTCGTGTCCGGTGAACCCGCTGGAGAACAGTCGGACGGAGCGGTCTTCACCCAGCACCCGGCGCACCATGTCACCGGGAAACTCATCGTGACCAGCCGGGAGCGGCGTGTGCGTCGTGAAGACACACTTGCGGCGAATGGTTTCAAGGTCTTTTTCGATCGGGAAACGCCGGCCTGAATGACGGATCTGCTTTTCGATGAGCGGTAGAACAAGCAGCGATGAATGGCCCTCGTTCATGTGATAGGTCTCGATGTCGGTGTGTCCCAGGCGCTCCAACATCTCGACGCCGCCCACCCCGAGAAGGAATTCCTGGCACAAGCGATAGTGCCTGTCCCCTCCGTAGAGCCGATTGGTCAGCGATCGATCCCACTCGCTGTTCGACTCGACACCGGAGTCGAGAAAATAAACGGGTACGACATCACCGTTGACCCCTGAAATCAAATATCGCCAGGAACGCAACGCAACGGGCCGTGACTCCAGAGTGACGGTCACTTGCGCGGCCATATCCTGGAAAAGCTGTTCGGGGTTCCAGTCGACAGGGATTTCCGTCTGATTACCCTTGTTGTCAAGAACCTGGCGAAAATAACCCTGTCGGTGCAGCAGGGTAACTCCCACCATCGGCACGCCGAGGTCGGCTGCCGAGCGCAGAGTATCACCCGCCAGAATGCCGAGCCCGCCGCTGTAAGTGGGGATGTCGGCAGAAAGACCGATCTCCATCGAGAAATAGGCGACCCGCGGAGTACGAAGAGGCAAAGACGGATTTTTCGCAGGCTCTTTACCGACTGGCGTGGGCCCGGATGGATCCCGTAGCGGCTCGGAAGGCGTCATCCCCATTTTCTTCGCAGCCTCAGAAGCACAGTCCGGCCTTGGTCAGCCGCTGAGAGTTGACTTCCGACTCCTCCTGCACTGAAAGCGAACAACCTTCCGGCCTGATGTGAAAACCCATAATCCTCGCCACGGATAGGTCGAAACAGGGCCGGTGCG
>JAPPLB010000124.1 GCA_028819575.1 Bryobacterales bacterium
TTGAGCACGGCAAGCAAGCGCAACGAAGTCCTGGCGGTCGTATCGCGTGCTTCGAGCGTCGGGTGGTGAGAAATGCAGGTCAACTGCCTCTGCGAGTCGGGAACCCGGAGTCGGGGTCCCAGACGATGTCGCATTTCGGCAGCGCCTCGCGCAGTTTTTTGACGCCCGTCTCCGTGACGAACGTGTGGTAGAGGTTCAATCGCAGCAGGTTGCCGAGCCCCATGAGATGTTGCAAGGAGTCATCGTTGATGTTGGAGCTGTTGAGCCGCAGATCGACTAGTTGCTCGGCCTGTGCAAGATGGGCCAGAGCGTCGCGGGTTACGAGTGTGTAGTCGAGATTCAATGTCTCGAGTTGCGGGAGCGCCGCCAGGTTTTTCACGCCCTCGTCACCGACTCGTGTACGAGCCAGATCGAGGTGCTTGAGCCGCCCCAATCCGGTGAGATGTTTCAGCCCCTCGTCGGTAAAGCGGCCGTGCCGAAGATTGAGCGATTCCAAACCGGACAACTGCCCGAGCGGCCGCAGTCCTTCGTCTCCCAGGTCCGAGCCCGCCAGGTCAAGGGCGGCCAGGTTTTTCAGGGTAACGAGGCGGCTGCTCCCCTCGTCGGTCATATTGGTGTATGCAAGCGAAAGGCTTGTGAGCACCGGTAGCGGCTCCAGGAATGCCAGATGAGCATCGTCGAGCGGCAATCCCGCAAGTGAAATCCGTTGCAGGTTCGTAAGAGGTGACAGCTTGCTCAGCCCTTCGCCCCGCACACGGCTGTTATCGAGTTGCAGCGTCCGCAGCGAAGAGATGCGCGCAACCTCGGCAAGCCCGGCGTCGCTCACTGCCGTATCGGCGAGATTCAGTTCTTCAAGTTTTGCCGCGGCAGCGATGTGCTGTATGCCGAGATCACTGACTTCCGTACCGCTGAGGTCGAGCTTCTCGAGGTATTCAAGCTGCGCCAGGTTTCGCAGTTCATCATCCGTCACAGGAGTGCCTGCGAGAGAAATCTCTCTCAGCCTCGCCCCGGCAACGACCGCCTTGCCGCCCATCGATCGCACCCATTCGGCCACCGCTTTCGGCGACCGCTCGGAGAGCAGCGTGGGTTCACTCGATCGCTCCGGTGCTGCGCTGCGCAGGAAACGAATATGGCAGTCCGGCAGCGTTTTTTGCAGTGAGCTGATACCGGCCGGAGTGATGTCCGTGTAGCGAATGTCGAGTGACCGGAGTTTCTTGAAAGCGCCGAGCGTCCGCACGGAGTTGTTCGTGATCGAGGTTCGGTAAACATTCAACTCCTCGAGATCATCCATCCGTGCGAGTTGCTCCAGTCCGCGGTCGGTGATTCCGGTTCCCAGCAGGCTCAGACGCTGCACTTCCCTCATGCCGGCCAGCGACGCGGCCCCGGCGTCCGTGACCTGCGTGCCCCCGAGGTCGATGTCCGTGAGGGCGCGCAGATGGGCGATGGACGCCAGCCCTTTGTCGGTGATGCGGGTATCCCGCAAGTTGAGCTTGCGCAGTTCCGTCATGCCGGTCAGGTTGGCCATCGACTCGTCATCGAACTCCGTGTAGCTCGCATCGAGGTTGCGCAGCCTCACCAGCGGTGCGAGCGTATGTCCGGCCACGCCGGTCCTGCTCACGTACAGTTCCCGCAGCGTGCCGTGCTCGGCCAGAAAACCAATGGCTTCGTCAGTGATCGGGATGGGATAGCTGAAAACCGTCGCGCTGATGAGCAATGTTTCGAGATGGGGAAGCTTCCGTAGAAAGACCCAGCCGTCGGTAAGGTCACGGTCTTCGCCGTCCTCGTAGATCTTGGTCGTCTTGACCTTGAGTGAGAACGGGCGCCGCGTGCGGCCCGACATGTAGAGGTGTTTGATGTGCGGCAGTGTTCCGATCCGTTGAACGTCTTGCGCCAGATAGTTCGTGTCGACGAGGTTGATCGTTTTCAACTGAAACTCGCTCGATGGCAACTCACGCAGTTCCCGGACCTGCTCAGAATGTCCCGCGAGCACTACGCTGCCGCCTTCCCGGATCACCCACTCCGCGATGGAACGATCATCTGCGTGCGCCGCCCCGAACGCCGCGCTGAGCAGCGTTGCAACGAGGACGAATCTGCTCAATCGATCCAACAGGCCTGCATTGCTCACCACGTGGCGAGACGAAGTGCGGGAGAGGGCCGTCAGGGCGAGGCGCGTGCTGCTTGACGTGCGCAGGTGTACTTGACCCGTACATTGAGCACGGCAAGCAAGCGAAACGAGGTCATGGCGGTCGTATCGCGTTCTTCGGCCGTCACGTGGTGAGAAATGCAGGTCAAGCCCTCCTGTGATGCAAGAAGCTGCGGTACGCGTCTGCGGGGTCCGAGCCCGGAGGCCGCACTGTCACTTCGAACCGGTCCTCTGCGCCGACGGCGGAGTAGAGAGCCCTGGTCCAGGCATAGGTCCGCCGCGAGAGGTGCAAGTCGGCCGGCCGGCCCATTGGATCTACGGGGTCCAGGATAACCAGGTCCCGGTCGGCGACGGCGCCCGCCACATGAGGCAAGTCCAGCCGGTTCAATATGCCCGGCGCGAAAATGCTGGCGCTGTGCAGGTATCGGTCGGTCTGCGTCAGGCTCTTGTAGCTGAGCAGCGGGCGGTCGGCCAGCAGCCCGCGCACCCGCGGGTCCAGAGCGGCGGCATACAGCGACCAGAGCGCTCCGTGTCCGCGGGCGATCAACCGCACACCCGACTTCTCGACGTCGTCCCGCGCCAGAACATAATCGATGCTGCGAACGATGTCCCCTACACGCATGCCGAGCAGGGACTCATCCATGAACCACGCCATGTACGCCATCGCCGTTTCAACGTCGAACAGATGGCTGAACTCGTTCGTGCGGCGTGTCCGCCGAGCGCGATTCGGTGCGGTTTCGCCGACCCCTCTCACATCCACCGCGACGACCATATGGCCGTTTTGCGCCAGCTTTTCGAGCAGCCCGAACTCCATCCCGTCCCGTCTCTTGCCGTTGCCGTTCGCGAAGAGGGTCGCCTTGTAGGGCGCTCGTGCATCGTCCGGCAAGAAAGCCCAGGCGGAAACATGGATGCCGGGCTCCGACAGAAACTCCTGCTTCTCGATCCGATAGCCCTTGCGCCGGGTGGTCATGAGATGCCGCACATTCAACGGAAACGACGAGTCTGCCTTGAAGCGCGTCAGATCGCGGATCTCCTCGGTCGCCTTCTTCCGGTGCGATTCCAGGTCGGACCGTCCCGCCGGCAATTCGCGGTCGGGAGGAAGGTTCGCCTGCTTCTCGAGGATGAGCGAGAAGATCGTATGGCCCCGGCGCGCCGTTCGGATCGAGCCGTTGGGCGTACAGTACAGCTTCTCTGGCGCCTCGTGCTCGAAGATCGGTTCTCGTTTCGGCCCCGGCTTGTTGTAGAACCAGCGGCTGAACCAGTTCGTCGTCGCTTGGCGCAGCTTCATGGTCCAGGCATGGGGATCGCCGGCCTCCTCGGTTGCGAACCTTTCAGGGACGCCAGCCACATCATAAGCTTTTTGAATCTCTTCTGCTGCTTTGTTGAAGCGTGGAGTGAAGTACTCGATCAGTGCAAGCAGCGGGCGTGGCGCGATCGCCGAATGCAGGTCCGGAAGGTCCACGCCATGAATGGCCGCCGGGAAAAGATTCTGCTCGACATCCGCCGGCCCCACCGCGCTCTCCGGCTTCAGATGCATGGGCCAGCGATGTCCCGTGCCGCCTTGATTCACCACCGCGCAGCGCACTCGCTGATCCAGCGCGCTCACGAACAGTGTCAGCGTGCCGCCGCCCGAGTGGCCGGCGCAGCCGATGCGCTCCGGGTCGACTTCCGGCCTTTCGAGCAGGTAATCGATGGCCCGCATGCAGTCCCAGATGCGGTACTGCGTCAGGTTTTCACCGAGCAGCAGCAACAACTGTCCCGGCATCGAGTGCTCGTAGATCGCGTTGCCCACCTCGGTTTCGCCCGTTTGCGGATTCCAATAGTGCCTCCGCTCGCCCTGTCCGATCGGATCGAACGCCAGGACAACGAAGCCGGCCTTCACCAGACTCAGATATGCGTACTGATAGTCCGGTTGCATGCGTGCAAGGGCGTAGTGGCCGCAGGGTGAAATGATCCCTGGAAACGGCCCTTTACCTCCGTTCGGGATATAAAGGTTCCCGGTCACCCAGAAGTCCGGGCGGCTCTGGAACATTACGTTCTCGACGCGATGACCGGCTCGCTCGAAGCGATCCCTGATCACGGGATCGAGAGGGGTGCGTTCGGGGTAGCCGCCGATCATCTCCTCGAACTTCTCGCGGACGAATGCATTGCGGGCTTCGAGAGCTTCAGCCGTTTGCACCTTCGCTCGTTCCCGGTCCCAATGAGCATCGAGTTTCTCAAGGCCTCGGCCCAGATAGGAGAGCAACATGTCGGGATGCTCTTCCGCATATGAGACGTTTCGGGACAGCTCCGCCGCCGACGCCGCGTGAGCGGCCCATGTTGCTGCGCTGGATCGGAGCAGGAAGCTACGGCGGCTGGTAATAGACATCAGTAGGATATGACGGAACCGACGGCCGAGCGTCTTTCAGTCCAATCATGAGCCGAGAAACGAACCGAGTCAAGTGAGAGGGCCGTCAGGCATTTCTTCTGGAGCGAACCAGGCCTCCTGACAATGCTTTTCACGAAACACGAGACACGAAACACGAAACACGGCCTTACACTAACAGGAGACCACCATGAGTTGGCAATTCGAACTACTCGCCGGACCCTACGGAGGCGTCACCGAAGGACCCGCGTGGGACGGTCGCTACCTCCTCTTCACCCACATCCCGGCCAGCCGCATCCTGCGCTACGACCCCGCCGGCGGCGAGGTTGCCGTCTACCGAGAAGGAACGAATTGCGCCAACGGACTCATGTTCGACGCCCACGGACGCCTGCACGGCTGCGAGGGCGGCGCTGCGCAAGACGCTCGCCGTGTCGTCCGCTATGAGGAAGGTGGAGTTACCGTCGTGACCGACGGGTTTGAAGGAAAACGGTTCAATATACCCAACGACCTCGCCTTTGATCTGCGGGGCCGTTTGTGGTTCACCGACCCCTATTACGAAGGCGCCGCTGGTCCTTGGAGCGAAGACCGCCTCAACAAGGAACTCGACCACGACTCCGTCTATCGCGTCAATCCGCTACCCGGCGGAGGCTGGACTACGGCGCGGGTCACCTTCGACACGACTCGCCCTAACGGACTGCTCTTCTCTTTGGACTACACAGTCCTGTATGTGGCGCAAAGTGGACGCCGCGAAGACGAAAAGCGCCAGCTCCGCGCCTATCCCGTGCGGCCTGATGGCAGCCTAGGTGAAGCGGAGGTTCTTCACGACTTTGGCGAGAACCGTGGCATCGACGGCATGGTGCTCGACATCGAGGGCAACATCGTCGCCACCGCCGGATGGGAGCTCGGTGGACCGGGGCCTTCCATTTACGTCTTCGCGCCCGGCGGCCAGGTCATTGAGCGGCATCCCTTCCCGGCGAAGCGCCCCACGAACTGCACCTTCGCCGGGCCTGACCTGTCGACGCTCTACGTGACCACCACCGAAGGCCATCTCTTTCGAACGGAAACCGGTCGCCGGGGACGACTGCTCTATCCTTGAACTGGTCAGGTTAAGGAAGCGAGTCGTCGTCTCCGTGGCATATCCAATAGCGCAAAGAGAACGATTATCGACAAAATCGAGGGTCTTGCGGCTAATTCCTTCGCTCCGAACAACAACGTGACCGCCCTGAAAGCGACCGATGGCTTCAGGCTTCGGGTAGGCGATTGGCGGGTACTGTACACGCTCGACACAAAAGCCGGAACGATGACGATTGCCGCTATCGTACCCGTGGAGAAGCATACCGATGACTCCCCCTACATTCCCAACCATCACTCTTGGCGGCCAGGAATATGCCGTTGTCCCACGCGCCGAATACGAGGCGTTGCGAAACGCTGTTGATGAAGATGCCATGGATGCCGCAATCATTCAGCGCGTTCTCGAAGATCCCGATCAAGAACTCTTGCCTTTCGAACTGGTCAAGCGCATCGCGGGAGGAGAACACCCAGTGCGCGTGTGGCGCGACTATCGCGGTACAAGGGCCGCTGAGCTTGCCGCTGCCGCCGGGATCGCGGCCTCCTATCTGTCGGACATTGAGAACAGGAAGAAGCCCGGTTCGGTCAGAGCCATGAAACGCATCGCCGACGCGCTCAACGTGACCGTGGATGACCTCATCTGACCTGCCTTTCTCACCACGTGGCAAGGCGAAGTGCGTGAGAGGGCCGTCAGGACTAGGCGCAAGCCGGGCGGAGGAAAAAGGCGCGAGCCGCTTGGCACGCGCAGGCGTACTTGAACAGTACATCGAGCACGGCAAGCCAGCGCAACGAAGTCCTGGCGGTCGTATCGTGTGCTTCGGCCGTCGGGTGGTGAGAAATGTAGGTTAAGTCCTGTGCCATCATTCGAAGGGTCGGTAGGCGCCGCCTCACATCTCCTTCATCCGTCTCCGTCCGCAATCCGGAAGCGGCTGTCCGTCTGCTGACCGGTCATCCCCCAACTCGTCCCGCATACGCTCCAGCTCATTCCTCATCTCCGCCGCGCGCGCCTGTTGAGCCGGATCGTCGTACAGGTTGTTCATCTCGAGCGGATCGTTCTCCAGATCGAACAGTTCGAACCCCTGCGGCTCCTGAAGGTAGTGCGTGAACTTCCAGCGATTCGTCCGCACGCCCCGAAGCTGCCCCACGCAGTGATACCCCGGATACTCGAAGTACTCGTACATCCACGACTTCCGCCAATGCGGCGCATCGCCCTCGAAGATCTCACGCCAGCTCTCCCCATGGCCCTCCATCGCCCGAGGCCTTCGTACGCCCGCGTAGTCGAGAATCGTGTGGCACACGTCATTGTTCAGAACCATGTGGTCGCTATCCACCTGACCCGGGCGGATGCACGCCGGATACCGCGCCAGCATCGGCACGCGAATGGACGGTTCATACATCAGCCGCTTGTCGAACATCCCCAGCTCGCCCAGGAAGAACCCGTTGTCCCCCGTGTAGATCAACAGTGTGTTTTCCGCCAGGCCCGACTCGTCGAGATAGTCCAGAACCCGCCCCACGTTATCGTCCACGCCCAGGATCGTCCGGTAATAGTTCTTCAGGAAAATCTGGAAGTTCCGTCGCTTCTTCTCTTCCGGCGAAAGCCCTCGCGGCGCGCCCCGCTCGAAGAAATCCGGCATGTCACCGATCTGCATGTCCGTGTTCCGGACAGCGAAAGGCCGGTCGTCGAGAGACACATGGAACGTCGGCGGTTCGGGAATCTCGATGTCCTCGTACACCGTTTCGTGCCGCTTGGCCGGAAACCAGGCCCGGTGCGGCGCCTTGAACTGCATCTGCACGCAAAAGGGTCGGTCTCGCGGACGCGTTTTCAATACTTCCAGGCATTGATCCCCGATCACGTCGTCCACGTAACCGCGAAACTGCACGGGTCCGCTGTTCACGATCATTTGCGGGTCGTGATACCGCCCCTGCCCCGGTAGAATCGCCCAGTGGTCGTACCCCTTGGGGTTCGACTTCAGGTGCCACTTTCCTACCATCGCGGTGTGATAACCCGCTCGCTGCAAGAGCATCGGAAACGTCGCTACATTCGAGCGCAGCACGCTCGACGAGTTGAGGTTCAACCTGTCGCTGATGGTTCGTCCGCCGCGCCGGTAGTTGTAGATCATGTGCGAATCCGCCGGCGGGCCGCCGGCGTTCGTTGTCACGCCGTGCGCGTGGGAATACAGGCCGGTCAGAATCGTGCCTCGGCTTGGTGCGCACAGCGAGTTCGTCACGAACCCCTCCGTGAAGCGCACGCCCCCCTCCGCCAACCGGTCCATGTTCGGTGTCTTGAGGATTTGGTTCCCGGCGCAACTCATCGCGTCCCAGCGCTGATCGTCGGTCATGATGAACAGGATGTTCGGACGATCGTGCTGTGCTTTTCCGATGTGGGGGAAACCGGAGGCGCCGGCCGCGGTCAGCGTCTTCAGTGCGTCTCGTCGGGTCATGGGGCCAATTATAGGTACATGGCGACGCTGCCTGTGATACCTTGCTTCGTTCACTTGTTGATCGGCCGTGCTCCTCGACCTCCAGGGAATCGAGAAACATTTCGGCGGTATCACCGCCCTTGAGAACGGTGATCTGCAGGTCGAGGCTGGCGAAATCCACGCCCTTGTCGGCGAAAACGGGGCGGGCAAGTCCACCCTGATGAAAATAGTGGCCGGCATGCTCCGGCGCGATGGCGGGGCGATGCGCTGGCAGGGCCGGCCCGTCGATTTTAGCCGGCCCGCCGAGGCCCATCAAGCCGGCATCTCGATGGTCCACCAGGAATCACTGCTGGCGCCCCACCTCAGCGTCGCCGAGAATATCTTCCTGGGCTGCGAAGCGACGAAGGGTCCTCTACTTGAGCAACGCCGCATGGAGGCTGACGCACGCCAGCTCATCAATGAACACGACTTTCCGCTCGACCCCTCCTCCAGCGTCTACGAGCTCAGCCCTGCCCAAAAACAACTCGTCGAGATCTGTCGCGCCCTCCACAGCGCCTCACGCCTGCTCATCTTCGATGAGCCCACCTCGTCTCTCTCCGATGCGGAAGCCGCAGAAGTCTTCCATATCGCACAGGATCTCAAAGAACGCGGCATGGGCATCATCTACATCACGCACCGCCTTTCTGAACTCCGTGCCATTGCCGATCGCATCACCATCCTCCGCGACGGCCGAACCGTCCATAGCGGCCCTATCGCCGTTCTCTCGACGGACCAAATGGTTCATCACATGGTCGGCCGCGAAATTTCCTCCATCTACGAACGCGAAAGGCTCACGCCGGGCGCAGAACGTCTCCGCGTCGATCTTCCCGGAATTTGCTTCTCGCTCTGCGCCGGAGAGATTGTTGGCATCGCCGGGCTCATGGGTGCCGGCCGAACCGAACTCTGTCAAACGATCTTCGGCATCACTCCCGCTGCTCACGGTTCCATCGTCGTTGACGGCAGCCGCGTGTCGATCAACTCCCCGCAGGACGCTGTCCGAGCCGGCATCGCGCTCATCACGGAAGACCGTCAGCAGACCGGCCTTACCTTGTCGATGCCCATCCGAGCCAACGTCACCCTCGCTCACCTGGATGGTGTTACGCGTAACGGCTTCGTCAGCCGTGCTGAGGAACACGCTGTCGCCGAGCGCTTCGGTGATCGCCTGTCCATCCGTGCCGCTTCGGTTGAGCAGCCTGCCGGAAGCCTCAGTGGCGGCAATCAACAGAAAGTCGTGATCGCGAAATGGCTCTTCCGGGACGCGAAGGTTCTGCTCTTCGACGAACCCACGCGCGGCATCGATGTCGCCGCCAAAGCCGAAGTCTTCGGATTGATGGACCAGCTTGCGCGTGACGGCGCGGCGATTCTCATGGTGAGTTCCGAGCTTCCTGAACTGCTCCAGATCGCAGACCGCATCCTTGTCATGCGCGGCGGTGCTGTCGTCACGGAACTACCTCGCTCGACCACGCAGCAGGAAATCATGCGGCACGCGGCGGTGGATGCATGAAGACCGGATCGGCTACGTGGCAAAGGCTCCTGCCGTTCCTGAGCCTCGCTGCGCTTTTCATCTTTCTTTCGGTCGCCTCGCCGAACTTTCTGACGCCCACAAACCTTGCCGCCGTCATTCGCCAGACCGCCACGATCAATGTCATGGCGCTCGGCATGACGCTCGTGATCGTTTCCGGCGGCATCGACCTCTCCGTCGGAGCCATTCTCGCCTTTTCCGGAACCATGGGCGCCATGGCAATGGCGAGCGGACTTCCCGTTTCCGTCGGCATCGCCGTCGGGCTTTTCTGCGGACTCTTTTGGGGGCTCTTCAACGGCGTCCTTACCACTTCGCTCAAGATTCCTCCCTTCATCGTGACCCTGGGCACCCTCGGCATCGCCCGCGGCGTCACTCTCATCATCTCTGGAGGCCTCCCTGTCGTCGGCCTCCCGCGTGAGTTCGAATCTCTGGCCGAAGGCTCATTGGCAGGCATTCCATCCGTTCTATTTGTGCTCGGCGTCTGTGCCGTCCTTACGCACGTCGTTCTGCATTCGACGAAGCTCGGCCGCTACACCTACGCCATCGGCAGCAACAAGGAAGCTGCCGTCTATGCCGGAATTTCCGTCGACAGGTACACGGTGGCGGTCTACGCGATCTCCGGCATGCTCACCGGACTTGCCGGAATGATCGAGGCCTCTCGCCTGATGACCGGTCAACCCACTGCCGGACTGGGCTATGAGCTCCAGGTCATCGCGGCAGTCGTCATCGGTGGCGGCAGCCTCACCGGTGGCGAAGGCAGTGTCATCGGCACCCTCATCGGCGCCTTCATCATGGGCCTGCTCTCGAATGGCAGTGACCTGCTGGGAGTCAACCCTTATCTGCAGCAAGCCTTGATCGGAGCGATCATCATCCTCGCTGTCGCTGTCGACGAGGCCCGCAAACGGCGCTTCCGCCAATAGCACCCCTTGCACCGAGGAAGCAGAGCCATGTGCAAAGCCCGTTGCGGAATGCGGTATCCTGGGGCCGGCAATCGCTGGCGTCAGGAAAATGCATGGCAGTCCGTGGTGAAATCCCGCGTAGCACCGCGAACGGCCCGCGTAGCACCGTGAAAGGTGCAGCGCCACGTTCCTGGAACGGTTAGGCGTTACGCCATCAGCCTCGGGGCGCGTAACGCCGCCCGCGTGACTTTTGACACATGGATACTGTTAAGGTCCACCGGCCGTCAGACACTTCTCCTGGAGCGAATCAGGCCCCCGCCACTGGGTTTTCACGAAACACGAAACACGAGACACGAATCACGGCCTTTTGCGTGCTTCGGCCTTTCGAACGCTGAGAAATGCCAGTCAGTCCGCCCGCTTGACGTGCCGGTACAGGCTGACGCCTTGCTCATCGAAAAACTCGAAGGTTGCCGATGCGCCGTTCCCCGGCCCGGGCTTGACCGTGACCAGCAGGAATCCGCCGGTCGGTTCCACATTGTGATAGTCGTGTCGGATCTTCCCCTCGGGGTCGGTCGAGTTGGCGTCTCCCGGCCGGCTTCCTGGAATGGAGTTGGCATCCACCAGAGCCCCGCTGGAAAACTCCTCGAATCCTGTCGGGTGTACGGCGTGATACTGCCAATGCCGGTCGCCGCACACGATGTAGAAATGCTTGTCGAGGAACTCGTTCTCGACCAGCCAGCGGAAGAATGCGTCCCCTTCGTGGCGAAAGCCGCGTAGATTCACGTGGTTGTCACGCTTGCTGATGCTGTCCGGGCCCACCATCGGGGTTGCGCTGAACAGGATTTTGAACGTGGCGTCGCTTTCGAGCAAGGTCCGCTTCAGCCAGGCCTTCTGTTCGGCGCCCCAGATCGTTTTGTCCGGACCGTCCGGCATGTCGTTGGGGCTGCGGTAATCCCGGCCCTCGACGAACCACACCTGCAGCGACTTCGTCACGCGAAACGTACGGTAAGTCTTCGGGTCCGGGTCCTTCGGATCGACAACCGGCACTTGCTCGCGAAACATGTGAATGCCCGTCTCATGAGTCGGCAAGTGTCCGGAGCCGGAGATCCAGGGCCGCATGTTCTCGTCGGGATAGGTCTCGTCCGAAGTCCGCCCCACTTGACGGAGCAGGAATGGATTGACCGCGTCGGAGTCGTTGAAGCGGTGGTCATGGTCGTCCTTGATCCAGTAGGTCGCCGTTTCACGAAACAGATCGAGGTATCGCTGCTGTGAGAATTGTTCCTGGTATTTCATCCGGATCTGATGCGGCGTCTCGGCGCGGCCGATCGCCGGAGCGTCGTAGTAGACGTTGTCGCCGGTTGCGACGAAGAAGTCCGGCTTCTTCGTCAGCATCGCCGCCAATGCAGGATAACCGAGATGCTTGTCCGTGCCTTGATAGGGAGGCCAACGGTTCCGCTGACCGTAGTGGTGGAACGCCGAATAGTTCATCCCGGTCACCACGGCGAACGAAATCTCGTCCTCACCAGCGGCGCCGGAGTGCGTCGTGAAGGTCCCCGGTTTCGAGGTCCGTGTTTGTTCTCGGTCAGGCCCGAACTGGAGACGATAGTAGTGGCGCGTTCCCGGCTTGAGATCCTTCACCTTCGTCTTGACGATGAAGTCATGGTCCGGAACGGCTTCGATCCACTCGCTGAAACGGCTGTCCCGGAACTCACTGTTTTCGGCGATCTCGAATCGCCCGAATCCCTGGATGCCGACGATCCCGGACCAGTGCCGATCGACCATCGGGTGTGTTGACGTAAGACGGGATTGCAGCAGCACGCTCGTATCAGCCACCTCCCCTGCCAGCACCCCCTGGGCGAGTCCGATCGGGAACTCTTCCTGAGCGGGAATGTGACTCGCGCAACGCGGCGTACAAACAGCCACGACCATGCATGCGGTCCAAACCAAAACCTTCTCTGGAACTTTCACTCCGTTCATCTCCTCGTCTCGGTGCCGCGTCAAACCAAGGTAATACCATACACCCGGCGTGACCAGGACAACCATGTTCAAGTGTCTCCGCTATATGAGAAGTTCTCTTGTTGAGCAGGCAGAACGTTGCCCTCCGGCTCTGACCTGAAACCTCCTCCTGATCAAGCTACGTTAATACTCATCCGGATGTTTCTTGCTTGCATAACCCGCACGCGGGCGGAGGAAAACTAGCGAGAATAGCTGGGAGGATGAACAAGACATGGGTGCTCAACGAGGATGTGCAACAGGCACAAACCTGCTTGATGGACGAGATCGAGCGCCGCGCATCGCGAATCACGAGACACGAATCACGGCTTTTCCCGCTTTTGGTACTGAAGCCCTTCAGTCTTTTTTTACCCCGTCCGGCATAGCATGAGGACCGCGAGGCTGATCTGTGGAGACCGAGGCGCGTTCACCCTGTCAAAAGAGCCGCACAGGATGCGCGGGCGCCACGGACGGACTATCTTCGGCTCGGGCTCAGGGAGGTTGCGTCTTGGTCGCTACTCCGGTGTCTGAATGGCCGTTTATTTCGTCGTTGGTTCGAAAGGGTCACCAAACAAAAAACCATCCGCACCGCCGCTCCCGCTGCTCAGTCACTGCTTTCCTGGCAATGTTCGCGCGGCGTTGTGCGGCAATGCGCGGCAGAAATCCTGCACCGTCTACTGCCGCTCCCGTCGTCCTCCGGACGCTTTTCGCTGCGTCAAACACAAATGAACTCATGCTGACAAAGGGGGACGTTCTCGATTGCACAAACAGGGCTACTTTCTATATTGCGTTGACAGACAGCCATGTTCAAGAGCCGTCAGCGCCCACATGCCACTGCCGTCCAATGCCGGATAATATGTGCCTGCTTGATATACTTCCAACAGGGATGACGCGCCTCGTTTCTTTCTCCTTCGCGCTGGTAGTTGTTCTTCTCTCAGTTCCGGTTTTCGCTCAAACCGCCTCGCAAGTCGAGTTTTTCGAAAAGAACATTAGGCCATTGTTCGCGAACAACTGCCAGGTTTGCCATAACCCGCAAATGAAGACCGGCGGACTTGATGTCTCGACCGCTGAAGGCTTCATGCACGGGGGCGCGAGCGGACCTGTTGTCGACAAGACGAACCCCGCCGAGAGCCGGCTGCTCAAGGTCACGAGTTACGACGAGCGGATCAAGATGCCGCCGACGGGCAAGCTCAGCCGGGAAGCTCTCGATGCGCTGCGGTCCTGGGTGGAGTCTGGCGCACCATGGCCCGGCTCGTGGCAGGCGGCCGAGAAACGACCCGAGCCGGCGAAGCGGGAGTTCAACGAGAAGGAAAGGAAGTTCTGGGCTTTCCAACCCATGAAGGAGCCGGACCTTCCCGGCGTCGGGAACGAGGCCTGGATCCAGTCGCCGATCGACCGTTTCATCCTCTCGAGACTGGAGCAAGAAGGGATCGACCCAGCGCCGCCGGCCGACAAGGCCACGTTACTGAGGCGCGCATCCTATGACCTGACGGGCATGCCACCCAGCGAGCAGGAAATCACTTCTTTCCTCGAAGACGATTCCGAGGATGCGTTCGACAAGGTGGTCGATTCGCTGCTTGCTTCGAAACGCTACGGAGAGAAGTGGGGACGCCACTGGCTTGACGTGGCGCGGTACGCCGACTCGACCGGCAACGACGAGGATCACCGCTATCCGTATGCCTGGCGCTATCGGGATTACGTCATTCAGGCTTTCAACGACGACATGCCGTACGACCAGTTCATCCGGGAGCAAATCGCCGGTGATTTGCTTCCGGCGGATCAGCCCGGTCAAGTGAATCGGCGCGGGACGATCGCAACGGGTTTTCTCGCCCTGGGGCCCAAAGCCATTGCGCAGCAGGACAAGAAGAAGATGCTTTACGACGTTTACGACGAGCAGCTCGACGTCGTTTCCAAAGCCTTCCTGGGCCTGACGATCACTTGCGCCCGTTGCCACGATCACAAATTCGACCCGATCCTGACGAAGGACTACTACTCGCTGATCGGGATGTTCGCAAGCACGCGCAGCTTCAAGGACCCGACGACGCACGTGGCGAAGCTGTTATTCACACCGCTCGTTCCCGAGGAGGAGTACGCCGCCTACACGGCCCACCAGGACAAGATCGACGACAACAAGATCGCGATCACCAACGTGGTTGACGAGCAGCTCGAGGGGTACAGCAACAGCCTGAGTCCCAAGCTGGCGGACTACATGCTTGCCGCGCGAAAGGCCGGGGACGGCGCATCGGTGGACGACGTTGCGAAAGCCAACGGACTGGATGCGAAGATTCTTGGCCGCTGGGTGGAGTACCTGAAGCCCGGGTCCGTGCCGCAGCCGCACCTGACGGAATGGCGAGAGGCTTCGGCTGACGATTTGGAGGAAATCGCTCAAAGCTACCAGCAACGCTACCGGGAACGGCTCGATGAGTGGCACGCACGCCTGGCGAAATGGCGCGCGAGCGTCGCCCGAAGCCTGAAGGCGAAGAACATGCCTCCGCCGATGAAGCCCAAGTTCGTCCCCGGGGAGGATCGTTTCTTCCACGAGGTTTCTCTGGTCAAGGGAGGCCCCTTTGCCCTGGACGAAGAGGACCGCGAGAAGGTGTTCAGCCGGGAAGCGCGCGACAAGCTGGCCGAGTTGAAGGCGCAGGAGAAGAAGCTGAAGGAGACGATGCCGCCGGAGCCCGACATGGCGTGCGCCGTCCAGGAGGGTGAGGCGGTCGATCAGAAGGTCTTTGTCCGGGGCGACCATGGGTCGCCGGGCGTGGACGCTCCCAAAGTCTTTCCGGTGATCCTCGAAGGCCACGATCAGCAGCCCGTGGCCACAGGCAGCGGCCGGTTGGAGCTTGCCGACTGGCTGACCAGGCGCGACCATCCGCTTACCGCCCGGGTGATGGCGAACCGTATCTGGCAGGGCCACTTCGGACAAGGGATCGTTCGAACTCCGAGCAATTTCGGCAAGATGGGCGAGCGCCCGACACATCCCGAGTTGCTCGACTACCTGGCGCTGCGTTTCATTGACAGCGGCTGGTCGATCAAGCAGATGCATCGCACGATCATGCTGTCGAGCACTTACAGGATGAGCAGCAAAGTCAGCGACCAGCAGAACGCCGCCGACCCCCAGAATCGGCTGCTGTCGCACTTTCAAAGACGCCGGCTGGCGGTCGAAGAGATGCGCGACGGACTGCTGGCGATTGACGGCTCGATAGATTTGACGATGGGCGGGACACTCCAAACGGGTTTCGGGACGGACCGTGAAAACAGCAACAAGCGCCTGAGCATGAATCCCGACGAGATCAATCGGCGGCTGATCTACATCCCGCTTCGCCGCGCCAACCTCGCCCCTTTGCTCAACCTGTTCGATTTCGGCGACGCGACGACGCCTTTGGGCAAACGCCCCGTGACGAACGTCGCGCCGCAAGCGCTCTTTCTGATGAACAGCGAATTCGTCTCAGCGCGCGCCCGCAACCTGGCGAGCGAGTTGCTGAACGATGATGCGGGAGACGAATCCCGCCGGATGAAACGAGCCTACCTGGCCACGCTGAACCGCGTTCCCGCGCCGGATGAGATCGACGCCGGACTCGGTTATGTTTCGCGATTGAAACAGCGCTTCCACGACACCACGGAGGACATCGATGCCTGGATGAGCCTGTGCCGAGTCCTCATGGCGTCGAACGATTTCATTTATGTAGACTAGGGGCAAATGGAACCGAAGCGGCCGAAGCTCCCGAGCAACCCGAGGGTCACCAGCCGCCGCGCGATGCTGCGCGACGCGGCCTGCGGGTTCGGCTACCTGGGCCTGGCGGGCGCTCTCTCTGACGCCGGCCTGTTGCGAGCGGCGGCCGACGGGATGGGCGCAAGTCCGCTGGCGACTCGCGAACCGCACTTCACGCCGAAGGCGAAGCAGGTCATTTTCCTGTTCATGCACGGAGGGCCGTCGAGCGTCGACACCTTCGACCCGAAGGAAAGACTCTTCAGGGACGCCGGCAAGCCGCTCCCCATCAAGCGGCCGCTGGCTTTTGACGACCAGCCGCCCGGGCCGCTGATGAAGCCGTTTTGGACGTTCCGCCAAGGCGGAGAAAGTGGTATTCCCGTCAGCGACTTGTTCCCGCACATGCGGTCCGTAGTGGACGACCTGACGGTCATCCGCTCGATGGTGGGCGAAGGCGTCGATCACGGCGCGGCGCTGTTGCAGACGTTCACGGGGTCAAGCACTTTCACGCGGCCGAGTATGGGTTCATGGGCCGTATACGGCCTGGGCACGGAGAACCAGGATCTTCCCGGATACATCACGATCAAGCCGGCGCTCTCGCACGGCGGGGCGAAGAACTGGTCGTCCGCGTTTCTGCCCGGCGCCTTCCAGGGTACCGCCATCGGTCACTCTGGCCTCAAAATCGAGGAGTTCAAGGACGAGCCGATCGAGTACCTCGTCCACAAGGGTTTCTCCCAAGAGCAGCAGCGCTATGAGCTCGACATGCTGCAGAACATCAACCGCCGCCACGCGGAGTTGCGCAAGCACGATCCAGAACTGGAAGCGCGCATTCAGGCTTTCGAGCTGGCATTCCGGATGCAGGTCAAGGCTCCGGAGGCCTTCGAGGTCGAACGGGAGTCCGATGCGACGAAGAAGCTCTACGGCTATGACCAGGAGGTCACCAAAGACTTCGCGTGGCAATGCATGCTGGCGCGCCGCCTGGCCGAGCGGGGCGTGCGATACATCCAATGCACGCACAGCTACAAGTGGGACCAGCACAGCGACCTTTTCCGCAAACACACGCAGAATGCGGCTGAAGTGGACAAGCCCATCGCCGGCCTGATCAAGGACCTCAAGTCACGGGGCATGCTCGACGATACGCTCGTCATTTGGGCCGGCGAGTTCGGACGCACTCCCGTTTCGCAGGGAGGGGACGGACGCGACCACAATCCCTACGGGTACACCATCTGGATGGCCGGGGGCGGTCTCAAGCCCGGGTTCGTGCATGGGGCGACGGACGAAATCGGATACCATGCCGTTGAAGACCGCATGCACATCCACGACTTCCACGCGACGGTGCTGCACCTGCTCGGCTTCGACCACGAGAAGCTGACCTACCACTACAGTGGCCGCGACTTCCGCCTGACGGACGTGGCGGGCGTAGTCGCGAAGAAAATCATCGCGTAGCAGGTTGCCGCCACAGTGATTTCCTGGCGGGACCTGATCAATGAAATATGCATGCAGGTTATTGATTCTTCGTTCGACAAGCTGCTTGAAACTCTCTCCTACGAAGAAAAGGCGCGGAGAGCGCGTCGCCTCGTTCCTGCAGCGGCCACGCCTTTTGAAATCGGCCCCAAGGCGCGAAACGCCATCTGCGTGACTTAGCCACGGGCTGTCAGGGGCGCTTGGGGTTTCTTTTCTCACTCTCACCAGAATCAGGACGCTTTATTGATGCTGCATCTTGGTCAGCGTCGCTCGGCGCTTCTTCAATCAGCAGAATCTGATCGGCGGGGATGTCCCGCAGGGTTTGCTTGTTTCCGCCGGGCCAGGTGATTTCGATCCGACTGGCTTTCCGTTCGCTGCCCAAGCCGAAATAGAGGCGAATGTCGTGGCTGCTCAAATAGCTGCCCACGTTGTTGATTTCCTTGACCTGGGCTCGATTTCCGCTTTCGACACGGACCTTGGCGCCCAATCCGAAAGCGTTGCTGACTGTCCCCCGGGCCTTGATGGCGATCCAATGGTTTCGATTGCCGCCATCGTTCCGCATGAGCAACGGCGGCTGGCCGCAGTTGGACACCACAATATCCAGGTCGCCATCGTTGTCGTAGTCACCTACGGCAGCACCCCGGCCCACAGATTCAACCTGAAAAGCAGGGCCGCTTTCCGCTGAAACATCATGGAACCGCCCATCGACGTTGTCGTAGAGCAAGTCCGTTTGCGAGTAGGAAAGCTGAGGGTTGTAGAGACGGATGTTGTCGATGACGTGCCCATTGGTTACGTAGATGTCCAGATCGCCGTCGTTGTCGAAGTCGAACAACTTCGTTCCAAAGCCGAGGGGAAGAAATGCTGATTTCAAACCGCTGGATTGCGATGCATCTTCGAATTCCAGGTGGCCAAGATTCCGATACAGAGCATTGAGTTCTTCCGAGAAATTCGTGACAAAAATATCGAGCCGCCCGTCGCCGTCCAGGTCTCCACTGTCCGTCCCCATGCCGGCCTGAGGTTTCCCGTTGGCGTCGTATCCTACCCCGGCGCTGTAGGCGACATCCTGGAATGTCTCACCGTCGTTACGGTAAAGAAAATTTCTGACCGCATCGTTGGCGACGTAGATGTCGATATCGCCGTCCAGGTCGAAATCCGCGAAGGCCACCCCAAGTCCTTTTCCCGAAGGATTGGCCACACCCGCTTCAAGAGAGACATCCGTAAAGGTCCCATCACCGTCGTTGCGATACAACTCGTCCGGGCTGCCGTCGAAGTAGCTTGGGTGACAGTACATGCGATAGCCTTCTTTTTGAAATCCGCAATGCGGGTTTTCCTCCAGTTGGTAGTCCAGGTAATTGACTACGTAAAGATCCAGGTCCCCATCCAGATCGTAGTCGAAAAAGCCTGAACTGCTACTCCACCGTTCGCTCTTTGCGAGACCTGCCCTGGCCGTTACATCCGAAAATCTTCCGTCACCGAGATTGCGATAGAGGATATTGGATCCGAAGCCAGTGACGAAAAGATCGAGCAGGCCATCGTCATCGTAATCGCCGACCGCCACACCGGTCGCAAAACCCCCATTACCGTTTACTCCCGCTGCCGCAGTAACATCCACGAAAGCGCCATCACCCGTGTTGCGAAGAAGCATGTTGCCCGGTGAAGGCGTTTTGTCCGCCAGGCCGGAACCATTGGCGAAATACAGGTCAAGGAAGCCGTCGTTGTCATAATCGATCCAGGCCACGCCGGAACCGAACGTCTCGACCATGAACTTGTTGTCCGATTTTCCGTTCCGGTGCTGGAACACGACTCCCGCCTCCGAAGTCACGTTCCTGAATTGAACCCGGCGGCTTGCTGCCAGCGGGGAACCTTGAGGTTGCTGTCCGGCAGCCAACCCGGTGAACGGAGCGCACACGACCACCCAATGAAACAGGAATTTCAGGACGTACATCTTGCCCGTCACTCTCGAGAGACCTCACACCGAGCCAGCACGCTGCACCCCCGGATGATTGCGAAGCTTCTCAACGAGATCCGGCTGCTACAGCATGAGGATTCGGATTGGTGTTCTCGGGGAATCCGGAGCCGGAGAGTCAGTTCAGTATGGTCGGGAACGATGTGCTTCGCAACTCTTCTTTCGATCAGTCCCTGCCGGATGGGGACGGTGAAATGCATCGCGGAGGCATTACACCTCCGCGCATGCGAGTTCTAGCCCGCATTTCTCACCACCCGACGGTCGAAGCACGCCATATGGCCGCCATGACTTCGTTACGCTTGCTTGCCGTGCTCAACGTACTGTTCAAGTACGCCTGCGCGCGCCAAGCAGCCCGCGCCTCGTCCTGACGCCCCTCTCACGCACTTCGCCTCGCCGCGTGGTGAGAAATGCAGGCTAGCGATCTGATCTCACCACTCGATCCGGAGCTTCATCTGGAACTTCCTGGAGGCGTGTTTCTCGGCTCTCCAGTCTTGAATGCCGTTAAAAAGCTCCCCGGCGTTCGGAGTGGAAATATTGGTGCGAGGAGCCAGAAAGTGAGGGTGGTTGAATATGTTCGACGCCGCGAGCGTATAGATGACCCCCACACGTTCACTGATGTTGAAACGCTTTGCCAGACTCAGGTGATGAACGTTCATCCCGGGAGACACGAGAACATTCGGGGAGCTGTTTCCGAAACGACCTGGAGGCGGCACGGCGAAACAGGATGGATCGAACCACCGCTCCACGGTTCGGTTGGCGATGTTACCGTCACAGACCCGATCGGGAAGTCCTCCGAACGTGTTCGTGTTGGATGGGTCCGAGCCGGTGAAACTGGGCGAGAAATGCGGTCCCGTCTGGAAATAGCTGACACTGGTGACGACCCATCCTCCTATCAAGGCGTCCACCGCAACGGGCGCATCCGGTAGGTAGCGCCGGCCTTGCCCAAAGGGCAACTCGGTCTGGGTCGTGAAGACCGCACGGTGCCGCGCAATAAAGTTGTCGTTGCTCCAGTGGCTGGTCACATCATACGGGTTCTGAGTATTCAACCAGTTGTGGAGGTTCGAGGCCATCGTATAGTGCGCGTCAAAAGTGATGATCCCAGCTCTTTTCTTGGCCTGCAGTTGCAAAGAGTTGTAGTTGGAGGAGCCATCATTTCTGACAAGGTTCGTGTTGATGAACTGGGAGAAGGGGCGCCTGGCGGCGGTGAACGGCGTCAGACTGGGGGCCGGTTTGTTGATGTTCACACTGTAGTTCAGCCCGCGGCTGCGCGTACCCACGTAGGACACCCTGAGTCCGATGTCCTTGACTTCTTTCTCGATGCTCACATTGAACTGATGAATTGAAGCATGAGACGTATTCATCGGATAGCCAACAACGCTTTGAGAAGGAGTCGATGCATCGCTTACGTCGGTCGGGAACGGATTGGGGAAGGTGAAGAGCGGCTGTCCGTCGACGACATCGTTGAAGTAGGTTTCGCTGATCTCGAAGGGTCCGGTCTTCTGCACTCGACTGAAGTACCCCAGGCGCTCGGTAAAGACGCCATAGCCTCCGCGCAATACCAAACTGTCGCTCAAGCGATAAGCGATTCCGATCCGGGGTCGGAAATTCGACACGGAGGGACTGGGCACCACATCACCCGTGACGAGATTGATGGTATTCGGATAGAGCGGACTGACATTCGACTCGGTTCCCGAGGGAATGATGACATTGCCTGATGCCGAGTCCCAGTTGTACTGCAAGCCGTCCTTGATGGTGTCCGAACCGAAGTAATCCCAGCGCAGGCCATAATCGAGAGTCAGGTTCTGAGTCGCCTTGTAGGTGTCCATAAAGTACAGGCCCAGTTCGACTGATTCCATCTCGCGCGGAATCAGGACATCCAGGCGGCGGCTCCACAACGGCATTCCCAGCAGGAAATCGCCGAATGCGTTGCCTGTGAACTTGCCATTGAAGTTGAACCTGCCATAGGTGCCTTCCCGGGCCAGGGCTTCGAAGTCGTTGTACTTGTAGAGTTGAAAACCCATTTTCGTGACATGGTTCCCATGAGTCCAAGTCAAAGTGTCAGCCCAGGAAAAGTCGAAGTGGTCGTCGCGGAGGCCGCCGTCAATGGTCCTGAGACGCGAGATCCCGGCGATATCCATTCTGGGAAACCCTTGTTCGCTTAGGCCCTTGGGGTTGACTCCCTGCAGTCCAATCGACGAGATCGCGTCATCTCCCTTGGGTGGGGTGTGGCCGTCCACCGTGTCTCCATCGAACATGTAATTGCCGTTCCAGCCAAAGGTGAAGTTGTTGACAAGCGAGGGAGAAAAGATGTGGGTGTCGGAAATGACGGCCTTGGAGTAGCTCCGCCGCCGCGTCCAGGAGAAAGCAGGCAACTGTCTTGCCAGCACGTAGGGAACGCGGTTCGAATTGTAACGGAAGAAGATCGAGTTCTTTTGCGACAGGTTGTGGTCCACACGGAACTGGAACATGTCGGTCTGGAACTTGTCGCTTGGCCAGGGGAAGTTGAAACCGAAGTTGTTGGTGAGCGTATTGGCGTCCCCCAGGTTCGGTTCAGGGATGTAGAGGTCCTGCGTCTTCAGCGACGTGGGATTGAGACGTTCCGATGGGATCCTGTTGTTGGGGAAGGGTTCGCCCGTCAGAGGATCCATGATGGAGTTGGAAAACTGCGAAAAATCACCCTGCCGCATCTGCATGCTGGGCACATTGGCCCGCTTGTAGGAGCCTGCCGGAAAACGTTCAGAGAAATATGCACCGTAGATAAAGGTCTTGTCCTTGATAACAGGCCCGGACCCTTCCGCCAGCCACTCGTGGAACAGGAAGGGTATTCTTGTCGGGTCGAAATACTCGCGGGCGTTCAGGGCAGAGTTCACATGCTTGTAGTAGAGCTCTCCGTGGAACTGGTTGTTGCCGCTCTTGGCAATCGTGTTGTAGCTGGCCACGCGCGACTGATCGGCGGTGTTGTTGACCGTTACCACCTGGACTTCCTCATACAAATTGACGTTGGCACCCTGGGGGCCCGTTCGGTCATTCTGCACGCCATCGTACATCTGGGTGATCTGAAGGTTTTTCTGTCCGGCCATCGACACGACCCAGCCGTCGCCTTGAACGCCCGGTAGAGTCGCCAACATGGAAAGCGGTCCCGGATACGTATCAACCAGGGGAATGTCGTCGTAAATCTTGTTCTCGAACCCGGCGATAATCGACCCTCCTTCCGTCGAGATGACTTCCGCTCCCGCTTCGACGACAATTTCCTGCGTGGTCTCCCCAATCTCGAGAACAACATCGATTCGTCGAAGCTGGGCGCTGTCAAGGGTGATGTTGTCGGCGACGAACGTCTTGAACCCGGACAACTCGCCAGTGAGGCGATAGGTTCCCACTTTCAAGTTCGGCACCTCGAAGTTCCCTTCCGCGCTCGACTGCACCGTCCTGCTGAGGTTGGTCGTCACTTCCGTTACGTTCACTTCGACCCCGGGGACGACAGCACCGGTCTGATCCGTGACCGTGCCGCGGATCGTCGAAAACGTGGTTTGGGCAAGCATGGTTCCAGCGGTCAGAACCATGGTCAACAGAACTGCACAGGCGTGAACGAATTGCTTTGCAGACATCTCCCCCCCTCTCTCTCGAAAGCCCAGGCCGCGTGAGGCAGGCTAGGAGCGGTCTGAGTGTACTTTGCAACTTCCGAATGGTCAAGAGATCGTGAAAGTTTTTTGGGGCACTGATGTGAAATCCTCCGGGTCAAGTGGGTGTTGACACCGATCCGGATGTTTCACGCTTGAATGATCCGCACCGCTTGGCGGGGCGGGGGCGGCACTAGCCTGCATTTCTCGCCACGCGGCGAGGCGAAGTGGGTGAGAGCCGGGCCGAGGAAAAAAGCGCGCGCAACACGGCCTTTTAGCGTGCGCCGCCAACAGCATTGTGTGCGAGTGAAGGGAGAATTCCGATGAAAAGAATCAAAAGAGCGGTGTGCGCCGTTGTAGCGGCGCTGTTGACGGTGTCCGCGGTCCAAGGCGAGGAGCCGGCCTCCATCGAGGGCCAGGTTCTACTCCGAGAGACCGGAGATCCGGTCGCGGGGGCGACCGTCATTCTCTTGGAGACCGGGGCGTTGACGATCGCTGACCGGCAGGGTGAGTTCAAGTTCGAGGGTGTGCAGCCAGGCCGCTACCATCTGCACGCCCATCTCGATAGCGCGTTGCGGAATGTTTCCCAAGTCGTCATGGCCGCGCCCGGAGAAACGGTGCGGCCGCGTCTGCTGCTCTCGTTCTCAACCCAGAGAACGCAGATCACGGTTAGTGCGACAGGGCGGCCCGAGTCCGCCTTTGAAGCTTTCCAACCCACCCATTCGCTGACCTCCCTCGATCTGGCTCGCGCGGAGAACATCGCCGCCGGCCTCGGCGAAGCGATTGGCAATCAGCCGGGTACGGGTATCTCTTGGCGCGGATTTGGACCCGGCTCGTCACGGCCTCTGATCCGCGGCTTCGACGGTGATCGGGTGTTGATTATGACCGACGATCTGCCCACCGGCTCCATCTCTTCGAATTCCGGCGACCATGCCGAGACATTCAATCCGCTCGCATACGAAAGACTCGAAGTGGTCAAGGGTCCCGCGACGCTTCTCTACGGCAGCAATGCCATGGGCGGCGTCGTCAACGCCATCAGCAGCCACGCCGGTTTCAGCTCGCATCCGGACGGTTTCCAGGGCTACCTCCAGGGCTCGGGGGGCACGACCAACGCGTTGGGAGGTGGAGCGGCCGGCTTCGACTACGCTCAGGGTCCGTGGCGGTTCTGGGGCGGCGCGAACGTCCTCCGGACCGGGGACTATGCCACACCCGCCGGAGCGATCGAAAACTCGCGGACTCGCTCGACGAACGGCTATGGCGGCTTTGGATGGTTTGGCGACCGCGCTTTCGTCAGCTTCGGCGTTCGCGCCAATGACGCGGCCTATGGGAATCCTTTCGCCGGGGATTTTCACGGCCATCATCATCACGACCACCATGAAGAGGAAGAAGACCACCACGACGAGCATGATGAGGTAGAAGAGCATCACAGCGAGCATGAAGAGGAAGAGCACCACGGCGACCATGAAGAGGAAGGCGAACACGAAGACGAGGAACTCCGCATCGATCTCGAGATGCACCAACAGGCCTATCAGGTCAACTGGGGGCTACGAAACCTCGGATCGGCGCTTGAGAGCTTCGTGATGAAGTTGAACTACGCGACCTATTGGCACGAAGAGGTCGAATTCGAAGAAAGCGTACGCCGTATCGGAACCCGTTTCGACAACGATCAATTCGCCTATCGGGGCGTCTTCGAACAGAACCGTCTGGGGCCGCTGTCGGGTCGTTTCGGATTCTCGGGCATGGAGCGTGATTACTCGGCGTCGGGTGAGGAAGCGCTCGCGCCGCCTGTCGATCAGCAGTCATTCGCACTGTTTGCCCTGGAAGAATTGGATTTCGAACGTGTCAGGTTTCAGTTCGGCGGCCGTTTGGAGACCTCTCGCTACAATCCCGCGTTCGCCGAACGAGCGCACGGTCATGAGGACGAGGCTGAAGAACATCACGAAGAGCACGGACACGAAGAGGAACATCACGAGGAGGAAATTCCCGACGCGGTTCGACGCCGTTTCACGGGCGCCTCCGCGGCGGCCGGCATGCACGCGGACTTGTGGCGGGGCGGGGCCTTCGTCACCAACTTTTCCCACTCCTACCGAGTCCCGGCACTCGAGGAACTCTACAACCTGGGCCCGCACGTGGGCACATTGATCTTCGAGGTGGGCGATCCCGGTCTGAAGGCCGAGCGCGGCAACGGACTCGATCTGTCCCTGCGTCAACGAGCGGGGCGAATCGAAGGCGAAGTCAATCTCTTCTACTACGACTTCAGCAACTTCGTCTTCCCCTTCGCTACGGGCGAGGAAGAGGGCGGCCTGCCCGTCGTCCACTTCGTTCAGCGAGACAGCCGGTTCACCGGAGCGGAGACGAGGCTTGGCATCGGCCTCCGTCCGGACTTCCGGCTCAATCTCGGCATGGACTTCGTGGACGCACAGGATACTCGGACTCGCACTCCGCTGCCGCGCATACCTCCCTTGCGGGGCCGGGTCGGTCTGGAATACCGGTACAAGGGTCTCAGCTTGAGGCCCGAACTGGTGCTCGCGAATCGACAGAGCCAAACCTTCGACCTTGAGATGCCGACGGCCGGATACGCCGTGGTCAACCTGCGGGCGGCGTACACGATTCCGACACCGGGAGCGATTCACCAGTTTTCGGCCAACGTCTTCAACCTCGGGGACCAGCTTTACCGGAACCATTCGTCGTTCATCAAGGATCTCGCCCCTGAGATGGGGCGCGGCGTCCGATTCAGCTACATGCTGCGTTTCTTCTGACATGCCTTTCTCACCACGTGGCGAGGCGAAGTGCGTGAGAGGGCCGTAAGGGCGAGGCGCGAGCCCGGCGGAGGAAAAAGGCCCGCGCAACACGGCCTTTAAGGTTTTTCACGAATCACGAGACACGAATCACGGTCTTTTATCGCGTGCTTCGACCGTCGGGGACAGGATCTGCTGACCGGCGTCAGCGGTCTGGCCCTTGCACTCGGCTTGGTTCTGCATGCCGCCGGCTCAGGCGACTGGATGGCGGCGATCACGCATCAGCATGGGGGCGAAACGCCGGCTGCGCTGGTCTGTTTCCTGGTCGCGATTGCCGGCGGCGTCGCCTTCGTCGCCCCCAAGGGGATCAAGTCCCTGGCCGTCGCTCGTCCGGACATGAACGCCCTGGTTGTGGTCTCCCTCATTGGCGCGGCATGGCTGAATGAATGGGCGGAGGCGGCGACTCTGGCCTTCCTGTTCTCTTTCGCCGGCCGGTTGGAGGGCTGGAGCATCGCCCGCGCTCGGCGCGAGGTCGGCGGCTTGATGGCGGTCGCTCCGCAACAGGCGTCAGTCGTTCATGGCGACCACGAGCATCGAGTCCCGGCCGCTACGGTCGCGGTGGGGTCCTTGGTGCGCGTTCGGCCGGGTGAGCATGTGCCGTGCGATGGAGAGGTCGAAGTCGGGATATCCGGAGTGAACGAATCGATGCTCACGGGCGAGCCGGTGCCGACCATGAAGCGCCCCGGAGACCCTGTCTACGCCGGGACCTTCAACAGTGACGGGGTGCTCGATATCCGCACCACCAGGGTCGCGGACGACACCCGTCACGCCCGCATTCTGCGCATGCTCGAGGAGAGCCAGCATCGGCGGGCTCCATCGGAGAGATTCGTCGACCGCTTCGCGCGCAACTACACCTCGGCGATGTTTCTGTTGGCGGCCGGCATCGCAGCGGGCCCGCCGTTGTTGGCCGGCGAGCCGTTTTCGCCCTGGTTCTACCGCGCCATGTTGACGCTTCTCATCTCCTGCCCCTGCGCCCTGGTCATCTCGACGCCGGTGGCGATCGCAGCGGCGGTCGCCAAAGCTGCCCGGCGCGGGTTGCTGGTCAAAGGCGGAGCTTTCCTCGAAGAAGCGGCTCGCGTTCGCGCCGTCGCCTTCGACAAGACCGGCGTGCTGACGGCCGGCGTGCCGAAGGTCGAGGAGATCGTACCGCTGCAGGGGCGAGACCTCTCCGGAATCCTGGCTCGACTGGCAGCGCTCGAGAACTACAGCGAACACCCGCTCGCTCGTGCGATCGTCGCCCATGCCGCCGAACGGGGCATCTTCCCGCGTCAGGTCGAGCAGTTCCACATCGAGCGCGGAATCGGCGCCTCGGCGATCATCGGCAAGGCCCGCTTCTGGGCCGGCAACTCGCGCATGCTCGATCACGCCGGCGCGGACTTGGGGTCGGAAGCGCATGCCTTGCTGGCGTCGCAGCCCGGCACCGTCGTGATCTGCGGAGAAGGTGAGACGCCGTGGGCTCTTGTGCGGCTCCACGATCCGGCCCGCCCGGAGGCGCGCAGCGTGGTCGCGGAGTTGCGCGAGCTCGGAGTCGCTCATACCGCCATCTTGAGCGGCGATCATCACTCTGCGGTCGAGGCGGTCCGTGAGGAGGTGGGGATTGACGAGGCCCAAGGCCCCCTCCTGCCGGAAGACAAGCGCGCCGCCGTCGAAGAACTCGAGAAGAGGTACGGGCGCACGGCCATGGTCGGCGACGGCGTCAACGACGCCGAAGCGCTCGTCGCCGCCTCGCTCGGCGTCGGGGTGGGAGGTGCCGGGGCGGACATCGCCATGGAGTCGGCTCAAGTCGTGCTGATGTCACCTCGTCTCGAGCTGTTGCCGGATCTCATCCGGACCGGGCGCTTCTGCCTGCGCGTGATCCGCCAAAACGTCGCCATTGCCCTCGGCTTCAAGTTGCTTTTCCTGGCATTGGCGGCCCAGAACTTGGCGACGTTGTGGCTGGCGGTCGCCGCCGATATGGGCGCAACCCTCGTGGTGATCTTCAACGGCCTGCGACTGCTTCGCGGCCCGCGATCCCGCACGGAGTAGGAGGATCTTCTATTTCTTTCAGGAAGCGATCCCTGTTTTGGACCCGCAGCCGCTTCGCACGGCTGCTTCCCCTGGTGGTCTGCTGCTGCTGGGCTTGCGGCGAACCGCCGGCGTTGAGCTCGCCCGAGGAAGCCGTCGTGCGCGTGGGCTGGGTGCAGCTCAGCCGCTTGGACATCAAGACCGGCCAGATGCCGGACAAGCTGCGGGCTTTCGATGGCCGTGTGATCCGGATCCCCGGGTACGTTGTGCCGCTCGAAGACGACCTCACGCGCGCCTCGCACTTCCTGCTCGTGCCCTACAGCGGCGCCTGCATCCATTTGCCTCCCCCTCAGCCGGATCAAATTCTCCAGGTCGTCATGGAGGGCGAGCCCGCGAGCTTCGGGATGGGCCGCTGCTACTGGCTCGAGGGCCGTTTGCGGATCTCTGACAGTCAGAGCCCGTATGGGCGTGTCGCGTATCAGGTCGAAGGAAGAAGCTTGACCCCCTTCACCGGTGCCGACTGAGCCCGCCGTGACTCCTAAACGGCCATTCGCATCACGAACCCGCCCGCCCGTCAGATAGAGTTCGTTGGAAAGGCACCGGGGAGCGTATGCTAGCTTGCATGTCTCACCACCTGGCGAGGCGAAGTGGGTGAGAGGGCCGTCAGGACTAGGCGTGCGCCGCTTGGCGCGCGCAGGCGTACTTGACAGGTACGTCGAGCACGGCAAGCAAGCGCAACGAAGTCATGGCGGTCGTATCGTGTGCTTCGACCGTCGAGTGGTGAGACATGCAGGCTAGCAGTCCGTGGTAAAAGTCCCGTGGAAGGCGCGGCGGGCTCCTGCGGTTGCTCGGCGCGGAGTGAGGAGGATGGCGATCCGGGTGATCTCCTCCGACGAACGACAAAGCCGACGAGCTTAGGCGGTCGTCTCCTGGGTCGCGCTGGGCAGGAAGCTCAGAACCGCCGTTGGAACAAAAAAACGTCCGTCGCCCAAAGGGTTACGCGCCGCTTCCGCTCGGCTGCGCGGAGAGCGAGACGCCACGTTCCTGGAACGAACAGGCGATACGCCATCGGCCCCCGGCGCGTAACGCCGCCCGCGTGACTTTTACCATGGGCTGCTAGGATTCCAGATGCCCCGCCCATTTCGCGTGAACCGATTCGACCTCCTCGTCGTCGCGATGGTCGGCGCCTTCCTGTGGTCGCTGTTCGCTTCCTTGGGTGGCGATCTCGGTGGGTACGAACCGCTGCCTTCGGACGCCGAAGGTACGAGTACCCCACCGCTGGGGTGGAAGGACTTGTGGCTGCTTGACCTCGAAAGCGGCCGGGTCGACCCGCGTCTCGCTAAGTTCGATGGTCAGCTTGTCCGCGTTCCCGGCTACATCGTCCCGCTGGAGGATTTCCAGGCGCAGACGTCGCGCTTCCTGTTGGTTCCCTACGTGGGCGCCTGCATCCATTCGCCGCCCCCTCCTCCGAATCAGATCGTCGCGGTGGCGATGGTTGACGGCCCGGTCGACTTCGAAATGTGGGAGGCTTACTGGATCAGCGGCCGGCTCTCCATCGAAGAGACGGAAAGCCCTTACGGATCAGCCGCCTTCCACATGCAGGGCGTGGGCATTGACCCCTTCGAGATTCCGGAATGAGTGCATCCAAGCCTGCCGCTCCGGCTGTCCTGTTGCGGAATACGACGTTCAGCTATGGTGCGGGCCCCAGAGTCTTGCATGTCCCGCATCTCGCCATCGGTTCAGACGAGCGGGTGTTTCTTTTCGGACCGAGCGGATGCGGAAAGACAACGCTTCTTGGTCTGCTCTCCGGAGTCCTTCAAGCTCAAGCCGGCTCGGTCGAGATTATGGGACAGGATCTCTGCCGGCTGTCGCCTCATGAACGGGACGCCTTCCGCGCCGCGCACATCGGCTACATCTTTCAGCTTTTCAACCTGGTTCCTTATCTGACGGTGTTGGAGAACATCCTTCTCCCTTGTCGAATCAGCCGCTTGCGCCGCGAGCGGCTCGGCTCCGCCTCTGCGGAGGACGCTACGGCAGAGCTGGCCGTCGGGCTCGGGATCGACAGCCTGCTCGACCGCAAAGCCTCTGAACTGAGCGTTGGCCAGCAGCAGCGCGTGGCGGCCGCGCGGGCGCTGATCGGGCGTCCGCGCCTCCTTGTCGCCGATGAGCCCACCTCGTCCCTCGATTCGGCTTCCAGGGATCGATTTCTCGATCTGCTGCTCGAGAAGGGGCGGCAGGAATCCTGCTCGCTGGTCTTCGTCAGCCATGATCGGAGCCTGGCGCCGCGATTCGATCGCGCTCTCTCACTGCCGCACATCAATGAGGCGAAGATCGAGAACTGACATGCTGCTGCTCCTCGCGCGCAAATCCCTCCGGCAACGACGCTTGACCACGGGGTTGACGTCTCTCTCCATCGCACTCAGCGTTTGCCTGTTGCTCGGCGTCGACCTCATCCAGCTCGGCGCCCGGGAAAGTTTTACGGGTGCGATCAGCGGGACGGATCTCGTCGTCGGGCCGCGCTCGAGCCCCACTCAGCTTGTCCTGCACAGCCTGTTCGGAATCGGCTCGGGCTCGGGCGGCGTCTCCGTTGCATCGTGGGAGAGGCTCGCAGCTCATCCTGCGGTCGACTGGACAGCGCCTATGGCCTTCGGCGATAGTTACCGCGGCTATCGCGTTGTTGGGGTGACGGAGTCGTACTTTGCTCACTATCGCTTCTACGGCGGCCGGAAACTCTCCTTCGCCTCAGGGCGTCGGCCAATCGAAGCCCGCGACGTAACGCTGGGCGCTGCTGTGGCCGCGGAGCTGGGCCACTCGCTCGGCGATGACTTGGTCCTTGCGCACGGTGTGCAGGAGCATGCCTTGCTCGAGCACTCGGAGCACCCGTTCCACGTCGTCGGCATTCTGGCCCCTACCAATACGCCAGTCGACCGCTCCGTCTACATCACGCTCGACGGCGTCGAGGCGATGCATGATGACGAGCGCGGCGACACCCCTGGCGAATCCAACAGTCACCGCGGCGAGGAGGTGCGCGGCGGCCTCGAACAGCTCAGCGTCATATTGGTGGGACTGCGCTCGCGGCCGGACGTTCTTCACCTCAAACGGGAGATCGATGAAGAAGAAGCGGAGCCTTTGACAGCGGTATTGCCGGCCGTGGCTCTCAACGAGCTTTGGACCACGCTTGGCTATGCCGAGAAAGCTCTGCGGGCGATCTCGGTCGCAGTGGTGGGCGTCGGCTTGATCAGTATGCTCATCGCGCTCTACTCGACATTGCAGGAGCGGCGCCACGAGATCGCAGTCTTGCGTTCCGTCGGGCTCGGGCGTCGCGAGGTGCTGTTGCTTTTGGTCATCGAGGCCGGGCTGCTGGCCGCGGCGGGCGCCGCTTTGGGCGTTGCTTTCGTCTACGCAGCGCTCCTTCTGATTCAACCATTGCTTGAAGCGACCATCGGGTTCTACTTGCCCATCCGGCCGCCGACGGCGTTGCACCTGGGTTGGTTGACGGGGCTCATCGGCGCGGGAATGCTGATCGGCCTCATTCCGGCTTGGCGCGCCTACCGGAACTCGTTGTCTGACGGCTTGACACCTCGTTTGTGATTCCGCGCGTCTAGCCTGCATGTCTCACCACGTGGCGAGACGAAGTGGGTGAGAGGGCCGTCAGGACGAGGCGCGAGCCGCTTGGCGCGCGCAGGCGTACTTGACAGTACGTCGAGCACGGCAAGCAAGCGCAACGAAGTCCTGGCGGTCGTATCGTGTGCTTCGACC
>JAPPLB010000058.1 GCA_028819575.1 Bryobacterales bacterium
GAACTCCGAGAAAACCGGCTCACGAAACAATCTCTTGACACATGGATACTGCTAGACTAAGCCGGAATGGCGCCGAAACCGCGAATCGGGCTGGTCGTATTCGCCCACGGTTCGCGAGTGCCGAAAGCCAACGAAGCCGTTCGCCGCGTGGCCGAGCGCGCTGCCGAACGCTGCGGCATTTCGATCTGGGAGGCGGCCTTCCTGGAACTCGCCGAGCCGACTCTCGAGTCTTCGGTCGAGCGGCTCACGGAGCGGGGTGCGGGAAAGATCATCGTCACTCCCTATTTCTTGACGATGGGCATTCATCTGCAACGCGATCTGCCGGAACTCTTGCGTCAAATCGCCGTGAAACGGCCCACGCTCGATGTTAGCTACGCGCCGCCGCTGGACGGACACCCGGCGCTGGTGGACATCGTTGCCGACCGGGCGAGGGAACTGATGGATTGATGAGCGGCTCCTCCCGTTCTGTCCGACTGAAGCGGATCGGCGCACCGACTCCCGATACGCGCCACCTCGTCCTCGAGTCGGCCGATGAGCAACCGTTCGACTTTGAACCCGGACAGTATGTTTGCTTGAGCACGACCCTTGACGGTCAAGAAGTCGACCGCTACTACTCGATCGCCTCGGCGCCCAGTGGAAGCGGTATCTTCGAGCTTTGCGTCAAACCCGTCGGCGACGGAAGCCCATTCGGTGACCATCTGGCGCACATCGAACCCGGGGACATGTTCGAGTGCAAAGGACCCGGGGGCAGCTTCCGCCTCGCGAATCCCGTCCGCGATGCCGTTTTCCTGGCCTCGGGAACCGGCATTACACCCATACGGGCCATGCTTCTGCACTTGTTGGCCGGAGAGGACGACCCGAATACGCGCGCCAGGTTCACGCTGCTGTATGGAGCGCGCACGCCGGAAGGGCTGTACTTCCGTGATGAATTCGAGGATCTTGCACGGCGCCGCGAGAACTTCCGGTTCTGGCCTACGATCAGCGGTCCCGAGAAGCAATGGAGCGGCCTTCGCGGCCGCGTTCAGGATCATCTCCAGGAAGCTCTGGTCAACCAGCGTCAGGGGCTTGACTTCTATTTGTGCGGCCCCAAAGCCATGGTCCATGACGTTCGGGCGCTATTGGCCGCATCCGGGTTTGACGAGCAGGCCATTCACTACGAAAAATACGGGTGACTGCACAGGGCGAACGCCGAGTCGCAGACGGAAATCACTAATCCGAATCGACTCATGACGCACATGTGTTGGCTTCCCTGCAAGGCCGAAGCGCACGTGTTCTTGCGTCAAGTCTTCTGCTGTCCGTCCGGGTCCCGGAGAGCAGCCTGAACCCGATCACGCCCGTTCCAGCAGTCCAACGAAAGGCGCAACGATCCAACCGGACTGCATCGGTTCTTCAACATCGCCTACCATATGCTTTCGGCCAAGAAGATCATGGGGCAGCCCAGGACTGAGCGGCGGCTTCATCGCGCCGACGACTGCATGAAACAGCCTTTTCGACTCGATGGCCGCCGGGCTCTGGTGACGGGCGGCGCCAGCGGGATCGGCGAACAGACCGTCCGCGCTCTCGCGGGGGCGGGAGCGTCGGTGGTTATTGCCGATCTTGACCGCGAAGCAGCCGGGAAGCTTGCTGCCGAGATCGGCGAGCGTGTTTCCGTGGTCCCCATCGATATCGCCGACCCCGAGTCGGTTCAAGAGGCCTTCGCCGGACTCGATGCTCTCGACATCCTTGTCAACAACGCCGGGATCGGCCATGTCGGCGGCATCGAAGGAACGAGCCTTGAGGACTGGCGGCGCCTGTTTCGCGTCAACGTCGACGGCGTCTTCCTCGTTACCAAGCAAGCACTTCCCCTGTTGCTCGCTTCGGAATACGGCTCCATTGTCAACATGGGTTCCGTAGCGGGGCTGGTCGCCGTCAAGCAACGGTTTGCCTACTGCGCCACCAAGGGGGCCGTGGTCGCTCTGACACGGCAACTCGCGGCCGAGTACGCCGGCAAGCTGCGCGTCAACTGCGTATGTCCCGGAACCGTGCATACGCCGTTCGTCGAGGGTTACCTCGAGAAGTTCCACAAACACGAGAAGGACAAGGTCAGAGCCGAGGTCCACGCCCGCCAGCCGATTGGCCGCATGGGCAAACCCGAGGAGATCGCCCACATGGTTCTGTATCTCTGCTCCGACGAAGCCGAGTTCGTCACCGGCTCCATCCTCGCCATCGACGGCGGCTGGACGGCGTTGTAGGTCACCGTCGCGAAAGCCGAGACAAGGGTCGCGCCATGCCCGGCGGCGAAAGCCGTTGCTACTCGGCCACCTCGTCCCAGCGGACAATCCGCTGCTCTTCGATCGCCGTGCGGCCCATGATGGCCGCCAGGGTCGCGCGACGGCCCCACTCGGCGTTGTTGAGCGGTTCGGAGTTGTCGCGCAGGTGCCGGAAGAACGCGTCCACGGCGCGTTGATTCATGTTCCCGCCCTCGCCTTCCACGTTCAGTTCCTCGGACTCGGCCGGCCGGCGCGGCTGAGGATCGAGTTTGTGCTTGGTGGCGGAAACCAGGTCGATCGCCCATTCCGTGCCCCAGATCTGCTCCCGCGATCCTCCGAAGCCGCGCGGATTGATGAAGATATGGCTGAACGCCAGCCGCACGTCGTTGGGGTATTCGTAGATGCAGATGTAGTTGTCGTAGGTCGTCCGGCCCGCCGGCTCGCCTTGGTAGACGTTGATGCCGCCTGCGCCGTATGCCTTGACGGGGTGCCCGTCCATGGCCCAATTCATCAAGTCGATGATGTGCACCGCCTGCTCGACGATCATGTTCCCCGAGATCGAGGCATCGAAATACCACGTCTTGCGGCGCGGCAAGTCGCCGGAATGCCGGTCCGCCTGCATGTAGGCAATCCGGCCGATGCCGCCTTCGCGCACGTGCCGGACGGCCGCGCTGCGCCGGGGGTCATAGCGAAGCTGAAAGCCGAGTTGCAGCAGACCCCGCGAAGTCTGCGAAGCTCGCATCACCGCCGCCACGTCCTCCTTCGTCCGCCCCACCGGCTTCTCGAGATAGAGATGCTTGTGAACCTCCAGCGCCGCCATCGCCATCTCCTTGTGAAGATTCACGGGCGTCGCGACGAACACCGCGTCGATGTCCTTACGGTCCAGCAACTCGCGGAACTCGGTGAAGGTATCCGAATCCGGATTGTGCTCCGACGAGGTCTGCCTGGCGCGAGCGATCGCCTCGGGATCGATATCGCAAATCGCGACGAGCTTCACGCCCGGCGACCTGATGATTCGGCGGAGGAGGTTCGACCCGCGCCCGCCTACGCCGATGATCCCGACGCGGATCTCGTCATTGGGAGACTGCGCCGACAGCACCGCGGGGGCCGAGAAGGCGGCAGCGGAGCCGGCGATCAGCGAACGGCGCGTCAGAGGAGATGCTTTCGGCGGGAGAACGTTCAAGCGGCTTGCGGATGTCAGCCGCTCATCAACTTTCGGCATTTGCGAATTATATCGGAGGCGCGGCGGGTGCGCGGCGCTCCCAGGCGCACCACAAGGAGAGGGGCATTTTGCCGGAGTCTTGGGCGGCCGAGCCTGTCCTCAGCCAGCGACAGGTCAGCAGGAGGAGGCATCGCTGCCCCACTCTCGCCATGCTCGAACGGCAACGAACCGCATTCTCTTCGAGATCCTCGCGCGGGCGGCCCGGCAACGGCTTCATCACGAGCGCCAACGGCCCTGACGGTCTTGGAGGATCAGTCCAGGCTCAGGGTGTCCGTTCCGGCTCGGATCGTCGAATGGTTTCGACGAAGACCGGCAGAATCGGTATGTCCGCGTGCCTGCCCCGGCGGCTGGTCTGGACCTTGCCGATGCGGTCGGCGGCCTGCATGCCGTCGATGACCCGACCGAATACGGTGTAGCCGTATCGCTTCAACGTCGCGTCGAACTCGGGATTGTCCTGCAAGTTGATGTAGAACTCGCTCGTGGCGCTGTCCTTGTCATGGCCGCGGGCCATTGCGATCGTGCCGCGAACGTTCAGCAGTCCGTTGTTCGATTCGATCCTGATCGGCGGTCCGGCGATCTTCCTGTTGAGTTCCGGCGTCAGTCCTCCACCCTGGATCAAGACGCCTTCGATGACCCGATGGAAAATCGTGTCGTCATAGAAACCGTTGTCCACGTAGTGCAGGAAGTTGGCGACCGTGCCGGGAGCATCCTCGGGCCAGAGCTCGACCGTAATCCTGCCTTTGGAGGTCGTGATCGCCACGACGGGATTGTCGTTCGCCGGCGCGGCGGTATCAGCAGACTGCGCCAGCGCCCGGGCCCGCGGCGACAGAGCCAGCAGCGCAGCCGTCAGAAGCGAACGCCGTTTCACGAGCAATAGTCTATCGCTTGCGTTGTCATGGCGGATCGCCCAGGGCTGCTATCGGGGAGGGGCCGCCGAGAACGCCGGCAAACACCGCTCGGCCGGATGCTTCCCCAGAGATCGCCGGAAGGCGTTTCCACTACTGGAATAAGGTAGAATTCGAGACAGGGGCATACACTACTCCATGAGAAAGCTCGTACGATCCTTCGTCCTGTCCGCGGCAGCCGCGGCGGTGGTGCTGCTCGGCGCGGACGACCCCAAGCCGCTCAGCCTCGCTCCGTATTATCCGACCCCGACGAAGGTAGTGAAAGCGATGCTGGAGCTGGGTGAGTTGAAGCCGGGAGAACTCCTCTACGATCTGGGCAGCGGTGACGGCCGGATCGTCATCATGGCCGCCCAGCAGTTCGGCGCCAAAGCGGTGGGATTCGAAATCGACCCCAAGCTGGTCTACCAGAGCCGGCAGCGCATCAAGAAGCGCAAACTGACGGCGCTCGCGTCCATCGAGCAGCAGGACCTGATGCTGGCCGACCTCTCCCAGCCCGACCTCATCACGGTCTTCCTGTTGCCGGGATCCAATGACAAGATCCAGCCGTTGCTGGAAGACCAACTGAAGTCCGGGGCCCGCGTGGTCTCTCATGACTTCACCTTCCGTGGATGGGAGGCCGAGCGCGAGATCGTCGTGGAAGACCCCGAGGACGAAGCCATGCCCATCCACAAGCTGTTTCTGTACCGTCACTAGCCTGCCGCCTTCGGCGTGAGTGGCCTCGCGGCTGACACAGGTCCGGTATTTTTTAGTCTCTGTATAATGGCGGCAACCTCCTCGCTGGGGATTCTTCTCGAGGCCGGGGCCGCGCTTTCTGCCCAGGTGCAAAGGGCATGCCTGTGTTCGAATCGATGACGGTACGGATTCTCGTCGAAGTCGTTCTGCTGCTGGGCCTGGTTTGGATCTGGTCGTTTTTCTACAAGCGGTCGTTCGAGCAGCCCGGCCCGGATCCTCCCGACGAATCGGACTAGCATTCTTGTCGCCGGCTGAGGTTGACGTTCGAGTCAAGTTGCCGCGGCTATCCGTTATCCTGCTTGTTGGTCCGAGGCGGAGCCTCCCTAGCCATGCCTTTGTTCAAGACACGGACGGCGGCGATCTATGGCGTCGATGCGCTGCACATCGACGTGGAAGTCGACATGTACCTCGGCGACCCGAAGAGCTTCATCACGGTCGGTCTGCCGGATACCGCGGTGCGGGAGAGCCGCGAGCGCATCAAGTCGTCGTTGATCAACGCTGGATACGGCTATCCGGCGAAGGCCGTGACGGTGAATCTTGCCCCGGCCAACATTCGCAAGGAAGGCGCCGGCTTCGATTTGCCGATAGCGCTGGGCATCCTGGGGGCGATGGGGGCGATCCCGTCCAAAGCGCTGGAGGACTTTCTTGTCGTCGGCGAGTTGTCGTTGGACGGCGGCGTGCGGCCGGTGCGAGGGGCGCTGCCCACGGCCGTCTGCGCGAAGAAGGAAGGCGTCCCGAATGTCGTCGTTCCCAAGGAAAACGCGGTGGAAGCGGCCGTGGTCGAAGGGGTGAACGTCTACGGCGTTGACTACCTGGCCGATGTCGTCCGCCTGATCGAGAAGCCTGAATCGCGCGAACCCGTCAGCGGCAACGCGGCGCTCAACGGCGACCCCGCGTGGAGCGCCCCGAGCCATGATTTCCGCGACGTCAGAGGACAAGAGACCGCCAAGCGGGCGCTCGAGATCGCTGCCGCCGGCGGACACAACGTCCTGATGGTCGGGCCGCCTGGCTCGGGCAAGACGATGCTCGCCAAGCGCTTCCCGGGCATCCTTCCGGGGCTGACCTTCGAAGAAGCGCTGGAGACGACCAAGGTGCACAGCGTCTCGGGGGTGCTTGCATCGAATGCCGGCCTCATACGGGAGCGCCCTTTTCGGTCGCCTCATCACAGCATTTCGAACGCCGGACTCGTCGGCGGCGGCATGGGTATGGCGAAGCCGGGTGAAGTGAGCCTGGCTCACAACGGAGTGCTGTTCCTGGATGAGTTCCCGGAATTCCCTCGCAACGTTCTCGAACTCCTTCGCCAGCCGCTGGAAGACGGCGAGATCACGATCGTGCGCTCCGACCTCAGCCTCACGTTTCCGTCGTCGTTCATGCTGGTGGCGGCGATGAATCCATGTCCTTGCGGATACTTCGGCGACCCGAACCGCGACTGCCGCTGCACGCCGGCGCAGATTCAGCGCTACGTCGGCAAGATCAGCGGACCGCTGCTGGACCGCATCGACATCCATGTCGAAGTGCCGCCGGTGAAGTACCGCGAACTGCGCTCCGACCAGCTTGCCGAACCGTCCGAAGCCATTCGACGGCGCACCGAAACGGCGCGGCAAGTGCAGATGCGCCGCGGCTATCCGAACGCCCGCATGCCGTCGAAGCAAATCCGCGAATTCTGCAAACTGGATGAGAGAGGCGAACGAACGCTCGAGAGCGCGGTGCAGCGAATGGGGCTTTCGGCGCGCGCCCACGACCGCATTCTCAAAGTGTCTCGAACCATCGCCGACCTCGGAGGGTCGGACCAGGTGATAGTCAACCACCTCGCGGAGGCCGTGCAGTACCGAAGCCTCGACCGGACGTACTGGGCCTGACAGGAAGTGCGCCTCCGCCGCGAATCATCGAAAGGAAGCAACGATCAGGCTCCAATGGGACTGCATTGTTCTCTCTTTCGTGATAAGGAGGCTTCCGCGTAGTGACCGACCTCACTAATCGGACCGTGCTCATCACCGGAGCCAGCGGTGGCTTGGGCCGCTCGGTTACCGAAATCTTTTTGTCGGCGGGGGCGTCGGTCGTCGCCGTTGCCCTGGACTTCCCGGAGACTTCAGCGAAGCCTGCCTGCACTCAAGTCGCCGCTGATCTCACCACCGCCCAGGGAGTCAGCGATATGCTGGCCGCCGGCTTGGAGCCGAGCGGCAGGATCGACGCGCTCGTGCACGTCACCGGCGGTTTCGCGGGGGGTGCGCCGGTTCACGAAACCGACGAGGCGACCTGGGACCACATGATGAACCTCAACCTGAAAGCAGCCTTTCTGGTGACACGGGCTGTGCTGTCTCCCATGATCGACGCCGGTTACGGCCGCATCGTCGCGGTGGGCGCGCGGGCCGGCGCGGACCCGGCCGCCGGGTTGAGCGCCTACAACGTGTCGAAGGCGGGGCTGCACATGTTGATCCGGACGATCGCTCTGGAGGGGAAGAGACACGGCATCACGGCCAATGCGGTGATGCCGAGCATCATCGACACGCCCGCGAACCGCAAGGCCATGCCCAAGGCGGACTTCTCGAAGTGGGTGGCTCCCATGTCGATCGCGCGCCAGATCCTCTGGCTGTGCTCCGAGGAAGCGTCTGACGTCAGCGGCGCGCTGCTGCCTGTTTACGGGCGGTCCTGATGTGAAATCCTCCGGGTCAAGCGGTGTTGACACCGATCCGGATGTTTCCAGCTTGGGTGATCTGCTCGGGGGTGCAGGTTAACCTGCATTTCTCACCACCCGGCGGTCGAAGCACACGATACGACCGCCAGGACTTCGTTGCGCTTGCTTGCCGTGCTCAACGTACTGTTCAAGTACGCCTGCGCGCGCCAAGCGGCTCGCGCCTTTTTCCTCCGCCCGGCTTACGCCTAGTCCTGACGGCCCTCTCACCCACTTCGCCTCGCCACGTGGTGAGACATACAGGTTAAACACCTGTGCGCATGCGGTTGCGGCGTTGCGATCAACACCCCGCTGCATCCAACTGGCTGGATCAGGCCGCTACGAAGCGCTCCACTGCCAGCTCCCCGGCTCGGCCGCGGGCCTGCCAGAGATCATAAGCCATCTGCATCCCCAGCCAAGTCTCGGGCGTCGAGCCGAAGGCCTTCGACAGCCGGATCGCCATCTCTACCGAGATTCCCGTGCGCTCGTTCACCAACTCCGAAAGCGCCTGCCGCGTTACGCCCAAACCCTCGGCAGCCCGAGTCACGGTCAACCCCAAGGGTTCAAGGCACTGCCGCTTCACAATGCCACCCGGATGCGGCGGGTTGTGCAGGGCCATGATCGGTTTCCTCCTTAGTGGTAATCCACGTAGTCCACATCGACCGCAGGATGTTTCAGGTCAGGCCAGGATGCCGTGAATCACTTCCCCGTGGACATCGGTCAGGCGCATATCGCGTCCGCTGAAGTGGAAGGTGAGCTTGGTATGGTCGATGCCGAGAAGGTGCAGGATCGTCGCGTGCAGGTCGTGCACGTGAACCTTGTTCTCGACTGCGAAATAGCCGTATTCGTCGGTCGCGCCGTAGGTCATACCGCCCTTGACGCCGCCGCCGGCCATCCACATCGTAAAACCGAAGGGGTTGTGGTCGCGGCCTGTGGCATCCGGATCGGCATGGAACTGCGCCGTCGGGGTGCGCCCGAATTCTCCGCCCCAAACGACGAGCGTGTCCTTGAGGAGGCCCCGCGCCTTGAGGTCTTTCAACAGAGCGGCGATGGGCTGGTCCGTCGCCCTGGCGTTCAGGCGGTGCCCGTCTTCGAGGCGGGCATGCTGGTCCCAGCGATCGATGGGGCACTTGGGCGTGAGCAACTCGATGAACCGCACACCCCGCTCGATCATACGCCGCGCCAGCAGGCACTGCCGTCCGAACTCCTCCGTATCGGGCTCGTCCAAGCCGTAGAGTTGTTTGACGGCTGCCGACTCGCCGCTCAAGTCGAGCAGGCCGGGGACCTCGGCCTGCATGCGGAAAGCAAGCTCGTAGTTCGAAATCGTGGCCTCGACTTCGCTGACGGCGCCGAAGCGCTCCAGCACGCCCCGGTTCAGTTTACGGAGCAGAGACAGCTTTCCCTGTTGATGTTCCGGAGTGGTCTCACGGGGCTCGAGGTCGGCGATCGGATGCTGGCCGCGCCGGAAAAGCATACCCTGGTAGGCAGCCGGCAGAAAACCGCTGCCGAAGATGTCCAGCCCGCCCGGAGGGATCAGGCCGCTGTCGAGCACCACGAATCCGGGCAGGTCCCGGCAATGACTGCCGAGGCCGTAGGTGATCCAGGCGCCCATGCTCGGGCGGCCCTGGAATCCCGAGCCGGTGTGCATGAAGTAATTGGCCGCGGTGTGCTCGGAGTGATCCGCGACCATCGAACGAATGATCGCCAGATCGTCAACACACTCGGCGACATGGGGAAACAGTTCGCTGACCCAGGCGCCGGACTCGCCGTGCCGGCGGAACGAAAAAGGAGACGGGAAGATCTGGTCGCTGATGTTGAAGACGGTGGTCGGTGTCTCTAGCGGAATCTTGCGGCCGGCCTCCCTGGTGAGCCGCGGTTTCGGATCGAAGGTATCCATCTGCGACGGGCCGCCGTCCATGAAGAGGAAGATCACCGCCTTGGCCTTGGCGGGGTAGTGCGAGGGCCGCGGGAGCATCGGGTTCACGTCCCGCCTCGTCTCGGCGGCCGCCGACGCTTCAGCCATCAGCGCGGTCAGCGCGAGGCCGCCAAAACCGTTGGCGGCGCGGCAGAGCATTTCCCGCCGCGAGAATGTCCCCGCCGCAGCGAAGCGGCGCCGGTGTGGTGTGCGCTCGGTCATCGAATGAAAATGAACTCCGTGCTGTTGATCAGCACGTGAGCCAGGTCGGCCCAACAGCGCGGGTCGTCGATTCCGGCTCCATCATAGCGGTTCGCCTGTTGGCGGAGAAACGCGGAGACCTCGCGCCTCTCGTCCTCGCTGGGCGGCCGGGCGAAGGCGCGGAGAAACATGCTCTGAATGCGGCCGCTCCGGTCCGGCTCATCACGCAACACCCGGCCAGCCCAGCGCAGGGCCTCCAGGGCAACGAACTCGTTGTTCATCATCATCAGGGCTTGCGACGGGACGGTGGATGTATTCCGGCGGCCGATCGTGGATATCGGGAGCGGATAATCAAAAGCCAGGAACAGCGGCGTCAGGAAGTTGCGGCGCACGCCGATGTAGAGGCTGCGCCGGCTCTTGCCGTCGAGCGGGCCGGGCCTTGGCGGCTTGCCGCGTCCATCCTGATGCTCGCTGATGTGCGGCGTGACCGAGGGGCCGTACAGGGCCGGGTCGAGCGAACCTGAAACGGCGAGCAGCGAATCGCGGATGATCTCCGCTTCGAGCCGCCGCACGGGCATGTGATGAAGCAGCCGGTTTTCCGGATCAACCGCTTGCGCTTGCGGCGCCGATCGAGCCGACATGCGGTAGGTCCGGCTCGACAGCATGAGGCGATGCATCGCTTTTATCGACCAGCCGCTATCGATAAACCGCTTCGCGAGGTAGTCGAGCAGTGCGGGATGCGTGGGGGGCTGTCCGGTAATACCGAAGTTGTCGGTCGAGCGGACGATGCCTTCTCCGAAATGATGCTTCCAGATGCGGTTGACCATCACTCGTGCGGGAAGAGGGTTGTCGGGCCGGGCGAGTTGCCGCGCGACATGCAGCCGGCCGCTGCCGTTGCTCGTTTTGCCGGCCGGCGGCGACGAGATGATGCGCAAGAACCCCCGGGGCACTTCTTTACCAAGGTTCTTGTGATTGCCCCGCAGGTGAATTCTGACGTCGCGTGGCGCCTCGTCGTGGCTGCTCATCGCGAACGACGACTCCGGGATCGATTTCCCCAGGTAAGTCCGTTCGCGCTGGAGTTCGCGAAGTTGCACTCGCTCGGTTTCGGGGAGGATCACGGCCGCCTGCTCCAGACTCGGGAAAGGATTTGCGGCCGCAAAGAGCGGATCGGCTCCGCGATCGCCTGGCTGTTGGCGCACCACGGTGTCGAACAGCTTCCGGTAGGCTTCCGCCAGGCCGCCTGACGATCGGATGTCCTTTCGCTCCAGCAGGGAGGAGACTCTCGCATCGACGGGACCGTCACCGGGCGGTTCTTTCGAGTCGGAGAGAACAATGCGGTCAACGATAATGTGTCCCTCCCGGCTGCGGTCCACGAGCTCGAAGTAACAGAGGCGGTCGAACTGCGTCGTCATTTGCGCGGACTGCCATTCGAAGCTGTCCGCGCCGGTGGGCACGAAAGCCTTGCTCTTGTAGCTGTCGGCGACCAGAGTCAGCCGAACGTCCGACAGGCGCGTTCGAACGAGGTTTCCGCCGCGCCCCGCCAGCCGCACGTGCAGCCAGCGCCTGGGCATGCGGAATTTGCGAGAGGTCAGGCTTCCTACGAAAGTGTCGGAACCGTTGCGATAGGAGTCGGCGACTCCTTCTGCGCGGTAGTCGGCGAGGGGCAGATCGGGGGCCGGCCGATAGCGTGCGCCGCCGGCAAAGGCCTGCCCGGAAACGATCCACGACGGGAAGCCGGGCTTCTCGAAATCTTCAAACTCGATGTCGTTGCGCCGCGAGGCCGCCTTGACGGATCTCTCTGTGATCTCGGCCTTAACCGTTTCGACGGCGCGGGCGAAACCGGCGGCCTCGCCTGTTGCGATGCTTTGTGCGATGCGGATCAACGGGTGGAAGGGGTGAGAAGGGTCCTGCAGCGCCCGGCGGAGCTGGTTCGCTCGGGCGATATGAAGCGAGTCCGCCTCGGCGGAGAGATAGCCGTCTTCACCGACAACCAGATCGGCCGCCCTCGTCAGATCCGATGCCAGACGCGCGGCAAGGCGCTCCGGCACGGGGGCAAGCAGCTCGTGAATCTTCCCGTTCGTTCCCGCAAGCCTGGCGGCCCATCCGGCGATTTCCCCCTCGCGCTCGGGCGAATCGACGACGGCTTCGCGGATGTCGGTGCTGTGCATGACTCCGGCCAGCGCGTAGTAATCGGCCGTGGGAATGGGGTCGAACTTGTGATCGTGGCAACGGGCGCAGGCGACGGTGAGCCCCAGGAACGCCTTGCCGATGACGTCGATCTGGTTGTCAACCTGGTCGGCGCGGGCCTTGACCGAGTCGGTGGCGCTGTTGAGGACTTCTCCAAACCAGTAAATTCCGGTGCCGACCGGGGAAGCGAGTGAAGTGCCGCCCGGAGTGAGCCGCGGCCGGTCGAGCAGGTCGCCGGCGATCTGTTCGCGCATGAACTCGTCGTAGGGCAGATCGTCGTTGAAGGCGCGGATCACGTAGTCGCGATAGCGCCAGGCATCCAGTTTGTTGTTGTCGAACTCGTGGCCGTTCGTTTCGGCGTAGCGGACAAGATCCAACCAGTGCCGAGCCCAGCGCTCTCCGTAGTGCGGGGATGCGAGCAAGCGCTCGACGACATTCCGGAAAGCTTGCGGCGAGTCGTCGGCGAGAAAGTCCCCGATCTCTTTCGGCGTCGGCGGAAGACCGGTCAGGTCAAACGTGACTCGCCGCAGGAGGGTTCGCTTGTCGGCTGGCGCAGCAGGAGACAGGCCTTTGGATTCGAGTGCAGCCAGGATGAAGTGGTCCACCTCATTGAGCGGCCAGCCGCTTCGGTGAACCGATGGCGGCGCAGGGTCTCGAATCGGCTGGAACGACCAGAACCGGCGGCCCTCCTCGAGGTCGATCGAAACGGGCGCAGTCGATGGGGGCGCCTCGTCGGCACGAGGGTCCGGGGCGCCCATGTGAACCCACGTCGTGAAATCCTCAATCTGCTCCGCACCGAGTCTTCCGGTGGGGGGCATCTTCAGATCGGGATCGCGATAGGAGATCGCTTTGATCAACAGGCTCGTTTCCGGAGACCCCGGAACGATCGCCGGACCCCGGCTGCCACCCATCGCGAGTCCCGCCTTGGAATCGAGCCGCAACTCCGCCATCGCCTGCGTCTTGGCGCTATGGCAGGCGTAGCAATGCTCGGTCAGAACCGGCCGGATCTTCTTTTCGAAGAACTCGATGCCCTGGGAGTCGGTTTGAGCGCTCGAGACTGCCGCGCCCAGCACAGCGAGCAACAGCGAGAGGAGTCGTGGAGCCCTAGCCTGCATTTCTTACCACCCGACGGCCGAAGCACGCGAGAAAAAAACCGTGATTCGTGACTCGTGAAAAACCTTAAAGGCCATGTTGTACGCGCCTTTTTCTTCCGCCCGGCTTGCGCCTCGCCCTGACGGCCCTCTCACGCACTTCGCCTCGCCGCGTGGTGAGAAAGGCAGGCTACAGATTGGGGAGGAAGACATTCCATGGCGTTGAGCCGGCCCGGCGAGCAGTTCACCCTTGCAGGTGCATGACGACCATCTTGGTCTCCGTCATCTCTTCCACGGCGTATTTCGGCCCTTCCTTGCCGAAGCCGCTCTCCTTGAGGCCGCCGTAGGGCATCAGGTCGGCTCGCCATTGCGAACCCCAGTTGATGTGAATGTTGCCCGAATCGACCTCGCGGGCGAACTTCATGGCGTTTTCGAGGTTTTCCGTGAAGATCGCCGCTGACAAGCCGTAGTTCGTATCGTTGGCCAGCCCGATCGCTTCCTCCACGGTTTCAACCGGCGTCAAGCCAACCGCCGGCCCGAAGACCTCTTCACGGGAAATCCGCATTTCAGGCCGCACGTCGGCCAGGATCGTGGGCGCGTGGATCGCTCCGTCGCAGCCGCCCCCGGTCACCAGGCGTGCTCCCTGGTCCTCCGCTTCGTCCACCCACTCCGCCACACGCGCCGCATCGGACGCGCGCACCATCGGCCCCACCTTGGTTGCCTGCTCCAGCGGATTGCCGGTCGAGAGTGCTTCCACTTTGGGCTTGAGGGCGTCAATGAGATCGCCATAGATGCTCTCGTGCGTCAGAACTCGTTGCGCACTGATGCAGACCTGTCCGGCATTCGCGAAACCCGTCGCGGTAATGGCATGGGACGCCTTTTCGAGGTCGGCGTCAGGAAGCACGATCAACGGCGCGTTGCTGCCGAGTTCCATCGTGACTTTCTTGAGGCCGGCCGTGCGGCAGATGCGCTCGCCGATGTCGCGCGAGCCGGTGAAGCTGATTTTGCGGACACGCGGATCGCTCGCCAGGATGTCGCCGATCTCGCCTCCCGAGCCGGTGAGGCACTGCACACCTTCTTCGGGCACGCCTGCCTCGAGCAGAATGCGGGCCAGCTTCAGCGCCGTCAGAGGGGTATCCGTCGCGGGCTTGATGATCACGCTATTCCCGCCGGCCAGCGCCGGTCCTACCTTGTGAACGACCAGGTTCAAGGGGAAGTTGAACGGAGTGATGGCCAGCACCACACCGCAGGGTACGCGCAGGGTGAAGCCGAAGCGGTTGCCGCCTCCCGACGCGCCGTCAAGCGGCACGACTTCAGAGCCGAGGCGCTTCGCTTCCTCGGCGGAACCGATCATCGTCTCGATGGCGCGGGCCACCTCGCCCCTGGACTCGCCGATGATCTTCCCTTCCTCGAGCGTAATCGTCTCGGCGAGGTCGCCGCTTTGCTCGTCCATCAGCTCGGCGGCCCGCATCAGCAGGCGATAGCGTTCGTATCCGGAGATGCGGCGCATCCGCTTGGCGCCTTCCACGGCGAAAGCCATGGCGCGGTCGACGTCGCCGGCCGTGGCCTTGGGGATCGCATCGATCTCTGCGTTGTCGAAGGGGTTGATGACCGGGATCGTGCCGTTGCCGTCAACCCACTGTCCTGCGATGAGCATCTGCATGGGTTTGCTCCTGATGGTGAGGGGACCGCGTCGCGGAGAAGCTTCTACAGGATAGCGCTGATGCGGAGGCCAGGGGAGGGAGTTCCGAACCGAGGGCGTCCGGAGCCGCGGCGAACAGCGCTCGTCGTGAGGCCGGCCAGGAACGGCGCACGGTGCGCGGACACTTGCTCAGGGTCACCCCCCCAGCCACCCGAGCAATGCCGGGCAATTCCGGGCAATTCCGGGCAGGCAAGCTGTGACAGGGCGGCTGGTTTTGGTTGTGCGACCCTTTCGCGTCCACGGAGAACCGAACGGCCAGAAAATTCGTGATTCGTGTTTCGTGACTCGTGAAAATCCTAAAGTCGTGTTTCCGGAGCGGATCAGTTTTTCCTCTGCCCCAGTGCGGATCATACAAGCGGCAAACATCCGGACCGATGTCAAGGCCGCTGGATCAGGGATTTGTTTCAGGTCAGAGCGTCAAGACGTAGGCGATGACGTTGTCCTTCTCTTCCTGCGTGATCAGCTTTTCGAACGCCGGCATGCCGTTGCCGCCCTTGTTGAGGTTATCGAGGAGGTTGTCATAGGTGGCGTCCTTGCCGCTGGGAAGCTTGCCGTCCTTGACGCCTTGGAGGCCGGGGCCGATCTTTTTTTCCTTGCTGTCCGCGTTATGGCAGAGGGCGCACTTGGTTTCGAACAACTCCTTGCCTGCTTCGGCATCTCCATCCCCCTCTGCCGCGAATGCCGGCACGCCCATGAGCGCGGCCGTGAGAACAACAATCCCTGTCATCAAGCGAAACATGTTTCGATTAACCTCCCTGCGGGGCGAATGAAACCATTATTCTAACTGATTCCGGCGCATCCTCCGTCATCCTCCACGATGCGTTTCGAGAACCGTCTTTGTCCCAAGCGATCGCCGTTTTTGCGAAGGCGCCCTTGCCGGGCCGCGTCAAAACGCGTCTGCGGACCTGCATGACCGCCGCTCAGGCCGCCGAGCTGCATGCGGCCTTCGTCGCGGACACCTGGCGAAGGCTGGCGGTGCTGACCGGCGTGAGACGCTGTCTCTATTGCGACCAGGCCTGGGAACCGTTCGAGGAACTGGCCGGCCCGGAACACTTCGCCATCCAGCATGGCGCCGATCTGGGGGCGCGGATGATCAACAGCATGAAGGAGCTGTCGTTGCACGGGCACGACCGTATTCTCCTGCTCGGAAGCGACAGCCCCACGTTGCCCATGGCACATGTCGAGCAGGCCTTCCTGGCGCTCGATCGCACGGACACCGTCCTGGGGCCGACCGCTGACGGCGGCTACTACGCCGTCGGCTGCCGCCGGCCCGATACACGCATGTTCGCCGGGGTGACCTGGTCAAGCGAGGATACCCTCCGCGAGACGGAAGCCGCCTTTCACGCCTGTTCGTTGAGCGTTTCGTTGCTTCCCGAATGGTACGACGTCGACACCGGGGCCGAGCTGGCGCGGCTGGCTTCGGAGCCTGGCATCCCCCCGAACACGCGCCGTTGGCTGGACGGCAACCCCGACGTGATGCAGGCTGTTTCCGGCGGCCGAGACTGATGTGAAACACCCGGACCGGTATGAACGCCGCTTGATCAGGGGGATGTTTCAGGTCAGTTGTCGAACAGCGACGTGTTGACAAGGTTGGGAGGCCGTTCCCCGGCGAGCGCCGCCACGCAATTCTCGGCGGCCATCAGGCACATCTTGGTCCGTGTAGCAACGGAAGCGCTGGCGATGTGCGGCGCGAGAACGACGTTCTGCATCTCGAGCAAGCGGGGCTCGACCTCGGGTTCACGCTCGAACACGTCGAGCCCGGCGCCCGCGATCTCTCCCGCAGCCAGCGCCTCGGCGAGAGCCGGCTCATCGACCACCGGTCCCCGCGACGTGTTGATCAAAATGGCGCTGTTCTTCATCATGGCGAGCTGCGCGGCTCCGATCAGGCCCCGTGTCGCGGGTAAGAGAGGGACGTGCAGGCTGATGAAGTCCGACTCTTTCAAGACCGTCTCGAAGGGCACGTATTGCAGGCGCAATTCCCGCTCGATGTCCGGCGCCGCTCGCTGCACATCGCTATAGAGGACGCGCATTTCGAAGCCGAGTCCTCGCCGCGCCAGGGATTGGCCGATGCGACCCATGCCGACAATGCCCAGGGTCGCGTGATGGATGTCCGCGCCACAGAGCAGGTTGATGCGCCATTGGCTCCACTTGCCGGCGCGCAGAAAGTTGTCCGCTTCGACGAGTCGCCGGGCGGCGGCCATCAACAGAGTAAAGGCGAAGTCGGCGGTCGTGTCGGTGAGCACCTCAGGGGTGTTCGTCACCGCGATGCCGCGTTCGGTGGCGGCGGCGACGTCGATATTGTCGAAACCGACCGCTACGTTGGAGATGACCTTCAAATCCGGCAAGGCGGAAATCACCTCCGCGTCGAACTTGTCGGTGAGCTGGCCCACAGCACCCTGTTTACCCCGCAAGCGCTCGAGCAACTCCCCGGCCGGCATGCTGTGGTCGGATTCGTGATAGTCGAGGTCGGTCCGGCCGCTCAAATAGTCGATCGCCGACGGGTAGATGCGTTTCGTGACGAGAACAGCCGGTTTCATAAGTTTTTTTCTTCGCCCGCCAAGGGTCACCTGCGAGTCAAGTTGACGCGGCGGTCCGTTGTCCTGCTTGCCGGTCCGAGACGGAGCTTCACTAGTGAAACATTGTGTCACAGGCTTTCGAAGTCGTACAATTGGGGATTTTGCGGCAGCGTCTTGGACGCATTTTCAGGAGCGACAGATGGCGAAACTCGGATTTCTCGGACTCGGACTCATGGGCGGCCCGATGGCCACCAACCTTCTCAAAGCCGAGCACGATGTCGCTGTCTGGAGCCATACCTCCGCGAAGGCCAAGGCTCTGGCAGACCGGTTCGAGAACGCCACCTATTGCGAGACGCCCAAGGCGGTCGGCGAATCCGCCGACTGCGTTTTCCTGTGCGTCGGGAACACCGAGATGTCGGAGAACGTACTCATCGGCGAGAACGGCGTGGCGGACGGCATCAAGCCCGGAAGCGTCGTGGCCGATTGCAGCACCATCGCCCCGACGGCGGCCCGGCGGATTGCCGCAGCGCTCGAGAAGAAGGAAGTGGATTTCCTCGACGCTCCCTGCACAGGCTCGACCCCCGGGGCGATCGGCGGTACGCTGACCTTCATGATTGGCGGGAGCGAGGAGGTTTTCGAGAGCGTCCGGGAGTATTTTCTGCCGATGGGGCAAACGCTCTTCTATTGCGGTTCGCAGGGTATGGGGCTGCACGCCAAGCTTTCGCAGAACCTCGTGCTCGCCAACATGATGCAAGGCTTCATCGAGGGCATGGTCCTGGCGACGAAGGCCGGCGTCAAGCCGGAGTTGATGCTCGAAGTGCTCAACGCAAGCGCCGCCAAAGCCGGACTCATCAGCTTCAAGGCGCCGTACATCTTCGATCGCAAGTTCGACGCGGCCTTCCCGCTCAAGTGGATGCACAAGGATGTGGGCCTCATGCTCGAGTCGGGAAACGAGATGAAGGTACCCCTGCCGGCCACGTCGCTCGTCCATGAACTGTTCGGGGCCAGTATCGCGAAAGGCCACGGCGACCAGGACTTCTGCTCGGTGGTCACCCTGCTGGAGGAATGGGCAGGAGTGGAAGTGAAGAGATAGGCTCAAGGCCGTGTTTCGTGAAAAACATAAAAGCCGTGTTTCGTGACTCGTGTCTCGTGTTTCGTGACCCAAAAACCCAAGCAGGTGGTACGGCCGTTGCTCCAAGGTAGCTTGCGTTAACGCCATGTTTCGGGAAAGCCTTATTTCGTGTTTCGTGACCCGAGGGGTGTAGGAGGCGATTTGGCAAGTACGCCTGCGCGCGCCTTTTTCCTCCGCCCGGCCTGCGCCTAGCCTGCATTTCTCACCACCCGACGGTCGAAGCACGCGATAAAAAAGCCGTGATTCGTGCTTCGTGACTCGTGATTCGTGAAAAACCTTAAAGGCCATGTTACGCGGGTTTTTTCCTCCGCCCGGCGCGCGCCTCGTCCTGACGGCGCTCTCACGCACTTCACCTCGCCGCGTGGTGAGAAATGCGGGGCTAACCAACGAAGATGGTGACGCCCCTTCGGCTGCGGCGGCCGCCGATTTCCAGAAAGAGCTCGTATTGACCGGGAGCAAGGTCGCCAAGGAGGACGTTGACCTGCAGGAGCCCGATGAAGGAGGGTGCGAGGGAGGCGCTGCTGACGAGTTCCCGGTCATCGAGCAGGACCCGAACCGGCAGGACCGGAACGTAGAGGGTTTGACCCGCCGGGGTCGGTGCACCGGACGTCAACTCCGGGGTGACGAGCCCCTGTCCGGTGGCGAAGAGATTCACGAAGCTGTTCTGCGGGGCGGTGTTGGACTCGGAGTTGATGGTTCCATCGGAGTTCGTTACCTGGGGAAAGAGGCCGGGGTGCGAGTCGAGGATATCGGCGGTGATGACGTTGCTCGCGACGCCGTCGACCTCGATGCGGACTTCGGCCTCGCCGAGCCCGGCGACTTCGAACGGGACCTGACAGTCAATTCTCCCGGAGCGAACGAAAAAGAGAGCCGCCGGAATGTCGTTGAAGAAGACGCGGACACCCGCCAGGAGGGTCGGCAGCGTACCCGTTTCAGGGTCAAGCCGAGAAGCCGAGGCGCCGGCCTCCGGACCCGCGTTGAGCGCAAAGAGTGAGACAATTTCGCCTGCCGCGACGCCCTCAGCGTCGAAGTCGGCTGCGCCAACCAGGCCTTTGCGCGAGAGCACGGGAAGCAGCGTGAGCGGGTTGCGTGTGGGATTCCAGGTGGCGCCATGGTCAACAGTCTTGAAGACGCCGTTGCTGAATGTCCCGGCGTAAAGAGTTCCCGCGTTGCCGGGGTCGTCCCGCACCACCCTGGCGAGGGTGGTCTGCAGGCCGGTGTCAGCGATGGTCCATGAAGAACCGTGGTTCGTGCTCTTGAACATGCCGGCGGACGTTGCGGCATAGACGGCCGCGTTATCCTGGGCATCGACGGCGATCGACGTGACGGACACATTACCGCCGTTCGGCAAGCCGCTGGTGAGCGTGGCGAAGCCGTCGTTTTCAGCAGCATCTTCGTTACGGAAGATACCGAGGCTCGAACCGATATAGATCCGTCTCGTGTCACTCGGATCGATGGTGATGTCGATCAGAGGCGTAGTAGTCGTGCCTCCGGTCCGCCATTCTCTACCAGCGCTGTCGGTCTTGAAAACCTGGTAGATCCGACCTGAGAAAAAGTCGAACGTGTTGCCGACGGCGTAAAGAACATCGCGGTTGCCGGGGTCCATCTCCAGGTCGGTGATGGACCAATTCAGCAGGGCACCCGACCCGAGGCCTTCGACATCGTTCAGGCCGGTGAAGTCGCTGCCGCCGTCGTCGCTTCGGAAGACTCCGCTGGCAGTAGCGACGTAGAGCCGCTGAGAGTTTGCCGGGTCGGCCACGACGGAATAGATCGAGCTACCCGTCGCCCGGCTTTGCCAGTCACGGCCTCCATTGGTGCTGATGAAGAGCGTACCGTTGCCTTGCGAGAAAGGATTGACCGAGCCGGCGTAGACGATTTGCGGGTCTTGCGGACTGAAGGCGATCGAGTGCGGCTGGACGGCGATGAAGCCGTTGCGAGCTTCTTCCCAAAGGCCGCCGGCGTTTTGGGAGAGGAACACGGCCCCGCCGAGGGCGCCTGCCAGGACGTTTGCGGAGTTTTGCGGATCGAGTTCGATGACACGGATATCCGCCCCGAACATGCCGTCGGACGAGAGTTCCCAATGGGCGCCCGAGTCCATCGATCGGAACACGCCCGAACCGTTGAACCCCGCGAAGACCCTCGCCGGTGCATGGGGATCGACTGCCAGAGAGAGAGATTCTCCCAACGCCATGCCCTGGCTGATCGGCTGCCAGGTTACGCCCCGGTTGCCGCTGCGGAATGTGCGGGCCAACCGGGTAGAGGCGTAGACGATATCGGTATTACTGTTGTCGATATCGATGTCCGTTACGGAGGCTCCGAGCAGGCCTTCCGGGACTTCAGAGCTCGCGAAGCGGTCCCGGGTGACGATCAGGCCGAGATTCGTGCCGACGTATATCGTGTCGGAGTCGTTGGGGTCGATCTTCAGGCTGAGCCCCGCGGAACGGATATTGATGTGGGTCCATTGGGCGCCGCCGTCACTGGAACGGAAAAGAACGCCGTTGCCCGGCACGACAATGCTTGATTGCACGGCGTACAGCACCTGGGAGTCGCTCGGATCAATGACGATGGAGGTGTAGTCGCCTTCGAGGACGGGCGTGCCTTCGTCGGGGGTGAACAGCAACAGGCCGTTATTGATGGCGACCCAATCCTGGCCACCGTTCTCGGTCTTGAAGATGCCGCCGTTGCGCGTTCCGGCGTAAAGGACATCGGGGTCGTTGGGATCGACCGCCAGCGAGCGCACGTCGAGCGTTGTCAGCCCATTGCTGACACGTTGCCAGATCGTCCCACTGTTGTCGGAGAGGAAGACGCCGTCTCTGGTCGTGCCTGCATAGAGCCGGCCCTTCGCCCCTGTGATCACGACGGTGCCGGGATTCGTGAGGCCGAAGCTGCTCGGCCCCCAACTGAGACCGCCGTTGTCGGTGCGAAAGATACCGTTGGCGGTGGCCGCGAAGAAGACGCCGTGTTCCTCCGGATCGGCGAACAGGTCAAAGACACGGGCGCCGGGAGGCCCGCTCAGCCCTGTAAGCGCGGCAGCGGCCAGAAGGCCACACAAGGTCAACCTAGCCTGCATGTCTCACCACCCGACGGTCGAAGCACACGATAAAAAGGCCGTGATTCGTGTTTCGTGTCTCGTGATTCGTGAAAACCATTGGCGGGCCTGATTCGCGCCAGAAAGAAACGTCTGACGGGCGGTGAATCGTACAGGACATTTTGCGTGTTTCGTAACCCGAGGTCCGAAGGAAGCGACAAGACCGCTATGGCTGCGCGCGCCTTTTTCCTCCGTCCGGCTTGCGCCTAGTCCTGAAGGCCCTCTCACGCACTTCGCCTCGCCTCGTGGAGAGAAATGCAGGCTATTACAAAAGGGAAGCCGACCGGCCATGATTTCAGTCTATCGACCCATACATGTCGAAAACCGCTGCGGCTGCAACAGGGGTGTGAAAGTTTACAGCCGCCCTCGCGGAGGAGTGCTCGGCGTGCAAGAGGAGAGTGCCCGTCGTGAACCACTGATTGGCCGAAAACCACCAAATGAGCTGTTTCTTCCACCGATTGCGTGGCGCGGCGGCGGACATGCCGGATGTTCACCAAGCCGCTCGTCGGCGTGTAAAAAATACACGGCCTCCGCGCTTCGTCTGCTAAAGGGGCACATTTTACATGGCAAGCCGTATCTACGCTTCCAGGGCCCAAGAAGCCGTTGCTGAAAAAGAAGCGCGGGCAGAAGGGAACACGGCTTCTCAGGAGCGCTGTTCCGGGAATCTCCGGACGAATCAGGGTTGAAAACCATTGATTTTCAAGGCTTGAGTTGTTAACTGCCGTGGAGGACTCGTTCCTGAACGAGGCGCGGGAGGAGTCATCTTTCTTCGAACCGGCGTCCGTGAGAAGTTGGCATGGCGATTGCTAACAGAGATGCAGGAGCTGACATGAAACTCTTCGGAATCTCGAATCGCGGACTGGCGGTCATCGGCATTCTGGTAGTCGTGCTTTGGGGATTGATACTCGCGGAGCGGGCGGTGATCCGGCAAGCGCGTCAAGACCACTATGAGTTTCTTCTCTTACATCCGAACTCGCCCGCGGCTTTGCAACCGAAACCTGCCGTCCATCCGGCCGAAGTCGCGCCGGAAATCCCCTCCGAATCTCTCAGCCAGATCGGGCTCTCTTCACCGAACCCGGTTTGAAGAGCGATGCCGGGGTCTTTCACTCGCCGCTGCGTTCCCGCGTCGAACAGGAACATAAGGCCGTGATTCGTGAAAAAGATAAAAGCCGTGTTTCGTGTCTCGTGATTCGTGAAAACCATTGGCGGCGGCCTGGTTCGCTCCAAGAAGAAATCTCTGACCGCCCTCTCACCAACTTCTCCTTGCCGCGTGGCGAGGAATACAGGGCAATCGATTTCGGAAAATCTTCAAAGGCGATGAAAAGCCTTGAGAATATCCCTGAGACCGTATTGCAAGGCGATGGGGCGGCCGTGGGGGCACGACATCGGACATTCCGCGCGGGCCAGTTCATCGAGCAACCATTGCATCTTGGCGGGTTCGAGCGGCATGTTGACCTTGATCGCAGCGTGGCAGGCAATCGTTGCCGCGACTCGGCTTTGCAGGTCGTCGAGTGACAGTTCGCGCAGCTCTTTTTCAGGCGTGTCGAGAATCTCATTCAGCAGGGCTTCGACCTGCGTGGGACTCAGGCCCGCAGGCGCCGCTTTCACGGCAATCGTCCGATGGCCGAATGGTTCGATCTCGAAGCCGTTGGCTCGGAACTCCTCGTCGATGCGCGTCAGCGTGATCTCCTGATCCGGGCGCAGCGTGATGATGGCGGGCACGAGCAGTCGTTGCGATTCCGTATCACCCCGCGTGCGCTCCCGCAACACTTTCTCGAACAGGATGCGTTCGTGCGCGACATGCTGGTCGATAATCCACAGGCCGTCGCGTCCTGACGCGATGATGAAGCTGTCATGCAACTGCCCGAGCGGCCGCAACTGGCCAAGCCGGGCCATCGAATCAGCCGGCAGATCGACGATGGGGTCGCGGGAGTGCGTTTTCTGCTGAAGGACAGTCCCCGGAGTCGACACTTCGTCGAGTGACGCAGCCACGGAATCGGCCGAGGGGCCGACCGGTTCGTTGACGGCCATTCCCATGTCGATGGGCGGCGCCGCTGTGAAATCGAGCGCCCGAGTTGGAGGAGGCTCGTGTTTCAAGATCGACTCGTCGAACGGCGGCAGGTCGGAACGACTGAGCGTCAGAGAGGCCTCTGAGAAAGGGATGTCCGCCGCCGGCTGTGCGCGCACCTCTTTTTGCGATGCCGGCGGCACCGGGAAGGTCGAGATCGGCTTCGAGGCAACCAGGCAAGCCCGTATTTCATCGCGCACGAAATCGTGTACGAAGGACGGATGTCGGAAGCGCACTTCAGTCTTCGAAGGATGGACATTGACGTCCACTTCATCAAACGGCAGGTCGAGAAAGAGCAGGGCGAACGGAAAAGCGCCCGAAGGGATCACATTGTGGAAGGCGCTCGAGATCGCTCGGAGCACCAGGCGGTCGCGGATCAGCCGCCGGTTCACGAATACATAGATCGAGTTGCGATTCAGCTTTTGGATCTGTGGTTGAGAAACAAACCCGCTGAGCCGAAAGACCTGAAGCCGCGGTTGATCGAGGCCGTCTTTCGCACGTGAGACGGCTTGCGTCCGCGGCGCCGGCTGGGGCTGTACTTGCAGTTCGCGCTGAACGGGGCTGAGTTCCACCAATTGATCGAGCGTCGAACTGCCGAAGACCTGATAAACACGTTCCCGCTGACTCTCGACCGGCGTCACGTTCAACAACTCTCCGTTCTCGTTCGTGAGCAAGATCGTCTTGTCGATGTGCGCGAGGCTGTAGTGGGTGACCAGCGAAGCGATGTGTGAAAGTTCAGTCTTCTCGGTGCGGAGGAACTTGCGCCGCGCCGGCACATTGTAGAAAAGGTTGCGCACTGCAACCGTCGTGCCCGCTGGACGGGCTTCCTCGGTGACGCTCAACATGCGCCCGCCCGCGATTTCGATCCTGGTGCCGGTTGCTTCTTCTTCGGTGCGGGTCTCGAGCAGCAGCCGTGAAACGCTGGCGATCGACGGCAATGCTTCGCCGCGAAAGCCGAGCGTCGAGATCGACTGCAAGTCGTGCACTGCGCGCAGCTTGCTTGTGGCGTGACGTTCGAAGGCGAGCAGAGCATCGTCATTGCCCATGCCGACGCCGTCGTCGGCGATGCGGATCAACCGCTTCCCACCTGTTTCCACATCGATGCGAAGACGCTGCGCGCCGGCATCGAGAGAGTTCTCGATCAGCTCCTTGGCCACGGAGGCGGGCCGCTCGACAACTTCTCCGGCCGCGATCTTGTTCGCGATCGAGTCAGGCAGCACTTTGATTCGGCCCATGGCGGTGCTTTGCAAAGAACGGCTGCATGGCGTCCGTCCTGCGACTGTCGTTTGTTTGATGTGCGGATTGACTACAAAAGAGTTCGGCTACTCGGAGCAACATCCGGGCTGAACCAGCGCCGCTTGTTGCCGTACGTCTCCGGTCGAAGAGAAGTACTTTCGCTCGCCCAACATCTTGTAGATCTTTCCGGCAACCTCGGCGGCGCGCGGCCCGGCGGCGTCGGACCGACCCTTGAGCAGCACCACGACAACCAGCCGTCGGCCGTCCGCTTCATTGTAGGAAGCAAACCAACCCACCCGGGTGCGGCGCCCCCGGATCCGCTCGCTACACGTTCCCGTCTTGCCCCACACCTTCTGGCCGGGAGTGCGCGCCTTCCGGCCCGTCCCGCGGCGGACCGCTTCGGACATACCGGGCTCGACGGTTCGCACCCGTTCGCTCAGTTGGAGATCCCGCTTCAAACGAGGCTGGAAACCGGCCCTGCCAGCAGGACTGTTGGATCGTTGCAGGTAATAGAGTCGTCCGCCGTTGGAGATTGCCGACACGAAGGCGGCCAGTTGCAACGGGCTGGCCAAGATCCCGTCACCGAAGGTCGACATGCGGCCGATACCGTAGGAGTGTTCCTCGGCCGGAAACTCGCCGAGTTGCTCTCCCGCCAGATGCCAGCCCGCCTTTTCCCCAAAGCCGTAGCGGTGCGCATAGCGCTTGAGCCGCTCGAAGCCGAGGCGCTCGCCGAGATGACTGAAGTAGACGTTATTCGAAATCGCGAGGCCCTCGGTGATCGTCATGAACCAGTAGCCATCGAACCAGACTTTCGTATCGGGAGCGACGAGCCCTTCCTCGACAGCAGCGAGCGCAACAACCAGCTTGATGGTCGAACACGGGATGTAGCCGCTGGAAAAGGCGAGTTTCTGATTGACCACGGTGAGGAGGCGGCCATTCAGCGGATCGACAACAACGACAGCGCCCCGATTGTCGCCCAGCGCGGCCGTGGCGGCTTGGCGCACGGCAGGATCCTCGCCGCGTATGTCGTCACCCGCCCAGCGCGTCGGGAGGGGCGGCGGCTCATCGACGCTCCGGGACACCCCTCCCGTTCTTTCTTCTCCGGAACCTGCCGCCAGTGTCACCCCGCAGAGGAGGACGGCTTGTAATGCAGCTTTTCTCAAGGGCAGCCGTATTGTAGTCGATTTCGAGGGTGACGACGATGCACAAAATCCGTCCGTTCCAGATGGACGTCTCGTGGACCGTTTATCCCTGGCTGAAGCGTCGGGCTTTTTTAAACACTACAGGAGCAGCGGGCGCTTGTCGCGGAGGTGGCGCGGCACGGCCGGCCGCTCTTGCGGAATGCACGGCTCCGAGCACATCTGTGGATTCACCAACCGAATGACCACGTGATAAACTGGCCGGCATCCAGCATATGCCTTCTGTTCGTGATGAGTATCGCTTCGACGAACTGACCTGGCCCGAAGTCAACGAGGCCGTCAAGCTGGGCAAGATCCCGATCATCCCGACCGGGTCGGTCGAGCAGCATGGCCATCATTTGCCGCTGAAGGTCGATCATCTTTGCGCCAACGCCGTGGCGACGGCTGCGGCGCGGCTGCGGCCGGAGATCAGCCTCGTTCTTCCGCCGGTGAGCTATGGCTACGTCCACCACGTGATGGACTTCCCGGGCTCGATCAACATTCACTTCGAGCACTTCATCCAGTTCGTGCTCGATATCTGCAAGAGTTTGGCCTACCACGGGTTCAAGAAGATGGTGATCGTCAACGGACACGGCTCGAACGGTCCGCTGGTGGACTTGGCGGCGCGGCGGCTGGTTGTCGAGACGGACGCGCATTGCGTCTTCTGCAACTGGTGGCAGTTGCTGCAGGTGGATCCGGAGTTTTCGTCGCGGTGGCGCGAGAGCGTGTTTCCGGGCGGCTGCGCGCATGCGGGGGAGCTGGAGACATCCATGCTGCTGCACCTGGCCCCGGAGAGCGTGCGCGCGGACAAGATCAAGAGCGAAATTGCGAAGACGAACAAGCGTGAGTCGAGGTTCACCTACACCGATCTGTTCGGCAGCGGCGCGGTCGGCGACGTACAGTGGACGAGCCAGTTCAGCGACAGCGGCGTGATGGGCGAGGCCGAGAAAGCCACGGCCGAGAAGGGCAAGCTTTGCCTCGAGGAAGCGAGCCGCAACCTCAGCGATTACATCGCCGAGTATCACGCTCGAGAGATCGAGCCCCGCGTGCGGCATCAGGGCAGTGAGCCGACTTTCCCCCTGTCGTTTCCCACGGATTAGCCTCCGGTGCAGTATCGGAATTTCTGTGGAGATCCCCGCCAAAACCGGAGGGAATCGACACGCTGATGCGATGGGTGGAAGAATCCAAACCGGGCCGTCGGACCGTGCTAAATGGTAACGTATTAGTTACCTGATATCGATGTTTGAGATCAGCGAGTACATCGATACTGAAGGCCGCAGCTCTTACTCCAGATGGTTCAATCGACTCAACGCTCAAGCCGCGGCCAAGGTTGTGACGGCGTTGGTCCGAATGGAGCAGGGCAACCTCTCCAACATCAAAAGTGTGGCCAGCGGTGTTTTCGAATGCCGGATAGACTTCGGCCCCGGCTATCGAGTCTATTTCGGCAAGGACGGAGAGGCCCTGATCATCCTCTTGGGTGGTGGGACCAAGAGTCGCCAGCAACAGGATATCGAAACCGCCCGCGGCCTCTGGCGGGAGTACAAGCGGCGTAAGAGACGGGAGACTTGAGAAGCATGTCCCTGACACGAGAATTCAAGGAGACCATCCAGGCGAGAATCGAGCGTGATCCGGTCTTTCGTGAGGAACTGCTCAAGGAGGGAGTCGAAAGCTTGCTTGCGGGCGAAGTGGAGACCGGCAAGGCGGTATTGCGCGACTACATCAACGCCACCATCGGATTTCAGGAGCTAGGCGATCTGATCGCGAAATCGCCCAAGAGCCTGATACGCATGTTCGGCCCCCACGGAAATCCCCAGTCCAGGAACCTGTTCGAGATCCTCAGATGCCTTCAGGAACGAGAAGGGCTGCATCTCAAGGTCCAGGCGGTTCGTTAGACGGCGAAACATGCAACCGGAAGGAAGGTTCTATCTTTTCAGCCGCCCCGCCCGAGCACGGGCACACCGCTGGATCGGTCTGCTGGTCTAGATGACACCGCGGCGGCCGCCGCTTCCGGAAAAACGAGGATCGATCAATTCGGGCTGATCCTTGTGGAACAGCCGCCAACCGTCGTATACGGTGTTGCCCACGTAATAGGCGTCACGATTGAGGCTGTGCTTGTCCGGCAGTTCCTGCTTGGCCTTGGGATGCTTGAGCTGGGGGAAGAAGAGGAAGTCCATATAGGTAAAGGCCCGGAAATAGCTGCCGTCGAAGGCGAGTTCGGAGATCACGTCCGGGCACTTGCGCCGCATCACGACAGCCGCTTCCTTGGCGGAGGGGTCATCGGGCATGCCGCTGATCGCCTCCCGGATCTGCGCCAACTCGTCGTCGACGGTTTGCCGGCCTTCCTCGTTCCAACGCCGCCTTCGACGCATCAACGCCCCGATCCGGAACCGAGCGAAGAACAGGAAGATCGCCGCGGCCAGGGGCTCGATGTAGCGGAAGAAGAAGCCCGACTCCGACCAATTCATCACAACCCACAGAACCCAGTGGACCAACAGCAACAAGCCGACGGCGGCCAGCAGGAAACCGGTCAGCGGTTTCGAGCCCATCACGAACCGTTTCCGAAAGGAACGAAGAGATTCGGTGAGACTCTTCAGGGCTTCACCGGCGCGGGCAGCCGCGTACACGGACTTATCCCAGTCGTAGTGCACGTGCGAGGGGGGGTAATACAGGATCAACAGCTTGTCGGTGGGGATGTCTTTCCCGGAGAAACAGCAGTTCATACGGTCTCGGTGACGATCCGAGGGGGGAAAGCTTGCGAATCGTAAGATAACACAACCGTCTTGCCGGACGACGGTGCGAGGAAGAGCTTGCCTTCTCAATATAGCGGTATTGCGAATACGGTCGCGCCGGTCTTGCCCGTCCCAGCCCGCGAGCAGGCGCTCGCCAACCGCAAGCTCGTCTGATCAATGACCCAGAACGCTGTAGTTGCCGTCCAGGATGAGGCGAACAGAGACGAACCATCCCAACAAGCCGAATAGTACCCAGGGCGCATTCATGGCGCCAATGTAGGTGTACATCTCAGCCCTGGCGATACGGCTCTGCCTCTTGGCCACGAAAAAGCTGACCCAGTAGACCGAAGTCGCGTAAGTCCATTGCCAGAACAGCATGACCCCAAGAATGCCGGCAAGGACTGCCGGCAAGAAATCGACGGTATAGGCCGCGTAAAGGATCAGTGTCGGAACGGGCGTAAGGAAACCGTTGGCGATATCGACATTGAACCCGAACGTACGCCGATCCGAAAAGGAGCCATCGAACAGGGAGTAGACCGCCCAGACATCCGCCCAGAGCGTCGGGGACAAAACCTGGCTCAACGGCACCCTTGCAAAAAGAAATTCGCCGACCGGTGCACGGCCGGTTTCCTGTTGCCGTCTGCGCCAATACAGGGTGCGCTTCTCGATATAGTCCCTTCTGAGGAACAGACACATTTCCCAATAGCAAATCAGGAGATTGATTGAGAAAAACAGACTCAGCAGACCATGGATGGCGTTGAGGCCCCCGTATAAGTAGTAACGGGCGCCAATGCCGAGAAGCGCTAGAAGTGCGACCACGAGCGCAGCAAACAGTCCGGCCGGCATTCCGGAACTGTTTTTTTGCGCGCTTTGGTCCGGGGCGATTCGATCGGGATTGTCATCCCCCATGGCTGAAGGGTAGCGCGTTGACGGCTGATCGGCCAAGCCGGGCGCCCGGTGGAGCGGAACCGTCCGAGGTGCTCCGCGCATTGCCGGCGCTCGACGGCGGCGGTGAGCAAGCCCCCTGAAACACTGGGACGAGACTGCGAAGTGGAAGGCCATGTTGCGCGCGCCAAGCGGCGCGTGCCTCGTCCTGACGGCCCTCTCACGCACTTCACCTCGCCGCGTGGTGATAAAGGCAGGTTAACCCTGCCTTAGTAACATCCCTCCCGGCTGCGGCCAACGACGCAGTTCGAGTCACGGATCGTGCCGGCCAGTGGACAGCGGCTGGAATTCGGACCTCGTAGAATGGCATTCACGGTCCTCCAGGCCGGTTGCGGACGGAGGTCGCCGGAGTGAGCCGCACACGTGCGTTACACGAAGATCGTCGCCACCCTCGGGCCGGCAACTCGCGCCCGTGCAACCGTCGACGCATTGCTCGCTGCGGGGGTCGACGTTTTCCGGATCAACGCTTCGCACGGCTCGCCTGACGAGCGACGGCGCATGGTGGACGAAGTACGCGCGAGCGCCGCCCGGGCCGGACGGATCGTGGCGGTGCTCCAGGACCTCGCGGGCCCGAAGATCCGGATCGGGCCATTGGCCGATCCGGCTGGAGTGATGCTGGAGACGGGGGGCCGCCTCCGAATCGCCGTCGGGGACTTCGCCGGCGACGCCGACCGGGTGTCGACCTCGTGCGCACCACTGGCGTCAGCCCTGCATGGCGGCGAGACACTCCTGCTCGACGACGGTCGGATCGCACTGCAGGTCGTCGAAAGCGACGGGTCGGAGATCGTCACACGGGTTGAGCACGGCGGCGTTCTCGGTCCCCGGAAGGGAATCAACGCACCCGGCGTCGAGATCCCGATGTCGGCGGTTACCGCTGCCGACGCCGGTGAGATCGAGGCTGCCGTGTCGATGGGAATCGACTTCGTGGGGGTTAGCTTCGTACAAAGCGGAGACGACCTGCGGCGGGCTCGCGAGATGGCTTCCGGGTGCGGCGGAACGGGGATCGGGCTGGTGGCGAAGATAGAGCGTCCGCAGGCCCTCGCCCGGTTCGACGACATCCTTGCCGAGGCCGACGCGATCATGGTGGCACGCGGCGATCTCGGCCTGGAAATCCCGCTCGAGCACGTACCACGTGTCCAAAAGGACCTGACGCGGCGCGCCCGTGACGCCGGCGTGCCTGTCATCGTAGCGACACAGGTTCTCGATACGATGCGTCACGAGCCGCGGCCGACCCGGGCAGAGGTGAGCGACGCGGCGAACGCCGTCGACGACGGCGTCGACGCCATCATGCTTGCCGGGGAGACGGCGGTCGGGGCGCATCCTGTGCTCGTGGCGCAGACCCTCGATGCGATCCTGCGAGACGCGGAATCGGGGCGGCCGGACCGAATTGTGCCGGGCGATATCGCGGATCGCCACGACCGCGCGCTCTGCGACGCGGCGGTGACGCTGGCGGCACGGGCCAGCGCCGCTGCGATCGTGGCGGTGACGCGCAACGGTGCGACGGCGCGGCTGCTGGCCGCGCTCCGTCCTCCGATTCCAGTGCACGCCGTGACCGCCGATGCCAGCGTCGCGCGGAGGTTGACTCTCTGCCGGGGGGTGTCGCCGCTCGTGGTGGAGCCCGGCGCTCTGGCTACCGCGGCGCTCACGCCGGAGCTGGCGCGGCGCGGTGTCGTAAACGCCGGCGATGCGGTCGTATTCGCCCGCGTCCACTCGGACCTCGGACTCGCCGACGCGAATTTCGTGGAGCTGCAGCGGTTCTGAACGGGGTTAACCTGCATTTCTCACCACCCGACGGTCGAAGCACGCGATACGACCGCCAGGACTTCGTTGCGCTTGCTTGCCGTGCTCAACGTACTTTTCAAGTACGCCTGCGCGCGCCAAGCGGCTCGCGCCTCGTCCTGGCGGCCCTCTC